>JAWXUY010000160.1:0-4561 GCA_044425885.1 bacterium
TATTTTTTAACACGAAGTGTCTAAAAAGATTGCTATCAAAGAAAATCTATTACAGAGAACGGAAATGGGGATGTGGATAATAAGATTGATTTTATTTGAAATTTTAATACACTTAAATCTTATTTATCTCGAACTTATCATCTTCATATAATTTTAAAAAAAATATATCAATGCTATACATCCACTCCCCCCCTTAATAAACTTACAAAAAATAAAACTGTTATTGTTATAGCTCACAGAATGAGGACTATTGCTGGTGCTGATAAAATAATTTTACTTAAAAATGGTAAAGTTTCAGAGGAGGGTACTCACCATGAACTTCTTTCTTTAAAAGGCGATTATCATCATATGGTTGAATTGCAAAATAAAAGCTTAAATTGGGTATTGAATTAGCAGAAAAAAGAAGAATTCATGAACATCTTAATAATAGAATTTATTTTGAATATTCACAGTTAATAGATATATAGGTTTAAATCTATTAATAATCGGTGTTGGCTTATCTGCAATAGGAATATATAATCTACAGAAAAAAGATGATATTCAAGCTACAGCAATGATTATTAAATTTCAAGTCGATAGTATAGAAAAAAATGTAAAAGAGTTAAAAAAATTAGGGCATAAAAGACAAGATCGAGAAAATATATATAATATATCAGCAATATTACCTGATAATTTATGGGCTAGATATAAAAATAAACTTGCTAAATATATACCTAGTTATGACTTTGAATCATTAGATGAATTTTATAATTCTGCATATATAATACATACTGCCAAAGTAGATATAGACAATTATATACGTAAACAATGGGATTGTAAAATGTACTTTACTCAAGAATTAATATCAAGAAAAGCTTCAGCAGGCGTTAATATAACTGATGATAAAATAGATAATTTTATTAGAAGTCCTGGTTTTTTTGAGCCATTAATTCCAGATAATACTTTAGAAACAAGTTTAAATAATTTTAAATCTATTAAGGGTACTACAGCGTATTAAAAATTGATAGAATTAGCTAAATTGAAATAATAATATTATATAGATTTTCAATGTACAAAATGATAATAAAGCTGTATAATAACATTAAATATCAAAAGCCTTTAGATATTCGACCACCTAAAGGCTAAAGCTAATAATATTGTAGTATATTAGCTTTACCCTTGTTATTGAACAAATTAATAAGTTAAACTAAAATAACTGCCAGTTATTTATTATCTTTTTTAGTGTTAGCACGAACTGCTTCAACTAAAGTTAGTATCATCAAAATCAGTGCTAATATTTCAAAATCAGACATAGCCTAATCCCCCTTTACTTTGTACTGGGGGGGTAAGCTAACTGCAAAATTAATGCTTTGTTACATATTATCATAAAATTATATATACATTTCAACTATAAATATAATAATATTACTATAAACCAAAGCTTCACAGAACAAAATTATGAAAATACAATCATAAAATTATTCACAGAGCATCTCTGCTATACTCATGCTTGTGGGTATGATGTCAAAAGGGATTATAAATCTCCTTTTTATGACGAATTCCTTCTGTTTACTCGCCCAGCTCTAAACGATCTTACCATGCCACCTGAACTAAGAATAGCTCACCCAAAATAATGACTGTGCCATCATGGAAGCTTATGGGCTGAAAGTAAAAGGTACTTCTGAAGCAGATTGTGTCGCTCATCTGATGGAGCTTTATAAAAAGAAGGTTGCTGAACTGGAGGAGATTAATTCAAAATCTACTAAGTCGGCTAAAAAGAAAAGAGGGTAAGAGCTTACATTTAATATATTAGTTTTGCTATAGTTGTATATATCATAAAAAAAAGAAACTTCTCCAGATAGTGGGTAAGTTTCTTTTTTAGTTTATTCTAAATTATCAATAGCATATTGTACAGCATCATCTGGAAATTTACCACCATATGGTGATGTTAATTTGGCAAATAGACCTTGTTTTGAAAATGCCATAGTTTGATTATAGATTTTTGCTTGAACTAGTGCATTTTTAAACTCAAATGAAACCGAATCATCTTCTTCATCTTCAAGTTCCTCTGGTTCAATTTCTACTATATAATCCTCTAGTTCTTGATTAGTATTATTTGTTGTCGCAGAATATTAACCCATAGTATTGTTATCTTCTTCACTATCTGTAATAAAAAATCCAAAAAACAATGCAAATACAACTAATAAACCAAAACCATAAATAATTTTATCTATAATAGACTTGATCATACCTTTTTCTTTTTTAGCCATTTTAAAAATATCTCCTTTTTGCTTTTTCTTCTATATATAAGATTAAAAAAATATAATTACAATAAAAAAATAATATAATTAATTTTTTTATTGTTTATATTCTAATTTTTGAAGTTAATGTAGGTATTATCAAAATGTTCATAGCCTAGTTAAAAAGTAAGTTGAGAATAATCAGATTTTTTAAAATTATCCGTAGTTCATAAAATTAATCAAGTCATGTTTGTGAAACATTGTGCAAAAGAAATAAAGTTTAAACCAATACGTGTATTATTTTCTCTGTTTTTACTAAAAATCAACACTCAACTTTGAGAATTTTTCTCTTGAACCTTAATCATATTATAAAAAGTACTTTTAGTTAAGCCAAGAGTTTCATAAGCTTTTTTGGCTGTAAGTTCTCGTACTTTATATTTACCTATTGCTGTTGACGTGTCAAAATTCTCTCTTATGCTTATTAATTTTATATTGTTCTCCTAAAAGTATTCTGTAATATTTAATAACTCTTTGGTACTGATTTAGTTTATTATTCAATAGTTATATCTAACTTTTTTATATAAGTCAACACTTATAGCACATTATTTTTTATGTTTTTATAATATATTTAAAAACGTACTCAACGAAATATAAATCATTTAATTTTATTTTTCAAGTTCTAAAGACTTTGGGGCTGAAAATGACCTTTCAACTTATAATATAGCTTATTCAATCTTTTGTTCTGCAGATAAATTGAATTTTAAGAAACATTAATAGTACTAGTATAAGTCTTTTTGTAATTGTAAATTTTTCACAATAAAACAAAGACCCCTCAACTTACTCAAGGGATCTTGTTATTTTGTTTGCTTGATTTCATTATTTTAAATGTATTTGTTAAGTTTTTATTCTTGAGAACTTGCTAATAAATTTACAAAATTTTCTACCATAGTGGCAAATTCAGCTTTAGTGATAGGGTCGGTTGGTCTAAAACCATTCTCATCTCCTTGTACTATGTCAGCTTGTTGTAATGTTTTTATGTTTTCTTTTGCATAGTCATATATACTAATTTCATCTAAAAACGCTACTTCGTCAGATAGTTTAGGTAATTCTACTCCTAAACTATCTGCAAATCTAACAAATAATACTGCCATTTGCTGACGTTCTACATCATCGTTTGGTGAAAATTGAGTTAATGTAGTACCATTTGTGATCTCTTTTTCTACCGCCCAAGCTACTGCACTAGAGTAATAATCATCAACTTGAACATCTACGAATGTACCTTCTTCATAAGTATATCCATCTATATTTTGAACCATATTGCTTAATACTTTTACCATCATAGCACGACTTACATTTTCGCTTGGCTTAAACTCTGTTTCAGATTCACTATATAAATAACCTTGCGCAAGCCCAAACGCTATAGAATCATTAGCCCAATTTGTCATATCATTATTTAAATCTGTAAATTTAGTAAATACGTCAAAAAGTTTATAATCAACTTCTACGTCACTCACTTCAAATTTAAGAGTTTCACTTGGATTTTTTTCTTCCTCGACTTCTGGAATAATTATGCTAGTTGTAGTGTCTAAAGTTGTGCTCTCTGTATTAGATTCAGTAGTGCTTGTAGTTGTATTAGATGATGAACTACTAGAACTACTCGCTGAACCTAAGCTTGCACTCCCGCTTGAACTTGATCCACTTCCTGAACTTGAGCTTGAGCTTGAGCCTGAGTTTGATGGCTTGCTTGTAGTTGTTTGACTTTCTTCTTTGTCAATTAAATCATCTACATCTACATTTTCTTTGTCGCCTTCTTCAACTGCAAAGTCGTCACTACCTGTAGTATTTCCTTCTTCATCTTTTGTCTCTACGTTGAATTCTAAATCGCTTTCACCTTGACTATTATCAACATCTAAGCCCCCTGACGTAGCTCCGCCTGAAAGGCTTATGTTCTCAATACTACTTTCTCCTACAACTTCTAAAGTTAAGCTATCTCCCTCGCTCGCATCTGTTACGTCTAGATTTGTAAGCTCTGGCGCTTCAACTGTTATAGTTGTAAGATTTGAACCTCCTACAGATGCTTCTATTACATTTTCGCCTGCTACTGCAATGCTTTCCGCCCCTGTTTCTATTTCTACGCTTGTAGCATTACCGCTTACTTCCACTACCTCAACGCTTTCTCCTTCTACAGAAATACTATTAGCTTCTGTCTCTACGCTTATTTCTGTTACTTTTGCCGAAACTTCCACGTTTGTAACACTTTTTGCCTCTACTGTAAAGCTACTAGATGTAACACTACTTGCATTTATAGTTTTAACAGCTGTATTATCTATATAAACCCCTTG
>JAWXUY010000161.1:0-4550 GCA_044425885.1 bacterium
ATGCTCTAGAGTTATTTCTTCTATTATTTGCGTTTGTACTTCTTCAGCCGATATAATCAAGCTAGAGGCGTATGTTTCTAAAGGTTTGTTAAAATTAAAATTAAAATTAAAATTAAAATAAGAAGAAGTATTTATGTTAAATATACCCAAAACAATATTAAACATTATTATATTTTTAACTAATAAATTTATAATATTAATTTTTATATTCTTTTTCATAAGTACTTCTCCATTTTATTTTAATTATTTTATTTTTTTATTCCACTGTTACCGATTTAGCTAAGTTTCTTGGCATATCTATATCACATTCTCTATTAATCGCCACGTAATATGCTATTAATTGCATTGGTATTGCCACTGTCGAAGGTATAAACTCAGGTGCTATATCGTTTACATATACTACGTCATCAGCAAATTCTTCTAAGTTCTTTACTCTATAGCTCTCTTTAGAAACTACTATTATTTTAGCCCCTCTTGATTTAACTTCTTTTAAGTTGCTTATAGTCTTCTCGTATAATTCATCTTGTGTTAGTATACCAAATACAACGCTACCATCTTCTATCAGTGCTATACTACCATGCTTTAATTCTCCCGCTTGGTAGGCTTCTGAATGCACGTATGATATCTCTTTTAATTTTAATACTGCCTCTAAGCATATGCCATAGTCAATCCCTCTGCCTATCATAAATGCCTCATTTACAGCGCTATATTTATTTGCAATATTTTTATATATCTCGTGGTTTTCCATCTCTACAAGCTCTGCTATTTGCTCTGGTATTTTACCTAGCTCATCTAAATAGCTATTAAATTTATCCTGTGTTATATTTCCTCTTATATTCGCAAACTTAACTGCTAATAAATATAAAATTATCATTTGAGTTGAATAGCCTTTAGTTGTCGCTACTGCTATCTCAGGTCCTGCCAGAGTGTATATGACGTTATCGCTCTCACGTGCTATAGAGCTCCCTACCACGTTTACTATAGAAATAGTTTTAATTCCTTTTGATTTTGCTTCTCTAAGAGCCGCTAATGTATCTGCTGTTTCCCCTGACTGGCTTATTATTATGCAAATATCGTCTTTGTGTAAAATAGGGTCTTGGTATCTAAACTCAGAAGCTATTTCTAAGTTGACTGGTATTCTACACATCTTCTCTATTAAGCTCTTACCTACCATTCCAGCATTATAAGCGCTTCCACAAGCTATAATATGAATTCTATTAATATTTTTAATATCTTCGTCTTTTAGAGTAGTGTACTCAAAATCAATATTATTATTATGAATATAAGACCCAATACATTTTTTAATGCATTCTGGCTGTTCCATTATTTCTTTAAGCATAAAATAATCATAACCCGATTTTTCCGCTAAAGATATATCCCAGTCTACTTTAAATATTTCTTTCTTTAGCTCTTTATTGTTAGAGTCGAAAATTTGTACGCTTTGGCTTGTTATAATAGCTGTCTCGAAATCGTCTAGCAAATAATACTCTTTCGTATGCTCTAATATAGCTGGTATATCCGATGCTATAAAATTCTCGTTTTGTCCTATACCTATAATAAGTGGGCTATCTTTTCTCGTAACTAATATTTTATCTGGTTCGTCTTCACATATAACGCAAAGTGCGTAAGAGCCCTCAAGTTTACACACAACATTATTTAAAGCTTCTAACATATTCCCTTTATAAAAGCTATCAAACAAGTGCACTATCACCTCTGTATCTGTTTCAGTGATAAACTTATAACCTTGTTTGATTAAATCTTCTTTAAGAGTTATATAATTTTCTATTATGCCGTTATGAACTACTGCTATTTTATTATCGTTTGAAAAGTGAGGGTGACAATTCGTTTTGTTAGGCTCACCATGTGTAGCCCATCTAGTGTGCCCTATCCCTATATTACCAGCAGTTATATCTACATTATTTTTTATACTCTCTTGTATACTTTCTTCAAGGTTTTTTATCTTACCTTTTGCTTTGAAAATATTAATATTTTTATTTAGTATAGCTATTCCTGCTGAGTCGTAACCTCTATACTCCAGCTTCTGTAGTCCTTTAATTAAAATATCTTTCGTATTAATATTATTTTTACTACTATTAGTAGTTGCACTACCATCTCCGATATAACCAATTATTCCGCACATAAAAATAAAATCTCCTTTTAAATTTTAAATTTTTATTTATATTATTATTTTATTTAATTTATTTAATTATATACATAAATTGCTTTTATTTTGTCTAAAAAATTACTCTTTCATTTTGTAAAAAGCCTACAACCCCTATGTATAAAAGGGCTGAGAAGTATCCGCCGAACATTCGATAAACTTCTTCCTCGTCAGCTAAATAATAAATAGCTCTGGCGCTTTGTTCCAACATATATTAATTTAATTAAACTCTTTTTTTAGTCAGCATCATCTCCCTATCTTATTTATTATATTCGTTCATTATATATACTATTAAACAAAAACAAAAACAAAAATAATAGCATAGCATACCAGTTATAATTTAAAAAACTTAGCATACTATACTATTATATATAATATAATTAAATTTGTCAAATTTAAAATTTAATTTTTAATTATATTTAATTTAATTTTAAACTGGTCTTAAATATTGACCGTAAACATACCCTATTTGATTATTATAAGATACTTTATTCCAGCCGTTATCATAAACTTCTAAAACATTAACTTGTTGTCCTGGTGCTAATATTTTTAAAGTGTCATAACTTTGGTCTGCTCCTGTTCTCATATAAATATGAGTAGTTACAACTTTGGTATTTTCATTTTTAACTTTCTCAACCTCAAACGGTTTAGCTTCTAATAGTTCTAGTTGTTCTTCTATTTCATCTAAATCTTTTTCTAGTATCTCATCTAAATCTACTACTAGTTTAGATGAAGCTTGAGTGTTTATTAGTCTTGTAACAACGCTAGTCATACTAGTTACTACTGGTTGATTATCAGAGTCATAAACAGTTGTATAATCTAGATTTGGCATAATAGTAGTAGAAGTATAAACTTCAAAATCTTCATCACCAAAATCAACTAGCTTAAAGTCTGCTTCATCCATAGTATCATCATTTATTACATAAGTGTAAGAAGTGTCTTTTTCGACAGCTATTTTAATACCTTGGCTATTTGTTTTTATAGTTTTACCATCAGTGTTTGTATTTGTGATAGTAGGCTTGCTAGGTTCTTTATCATCATCATCTTCATCTTCATCTTTGGAATTATCATCATCATCATCTTCTTCATCATCTTCATCATCTTCATCTTTAGAATTATCATTTTCATTTTCATAATCTACAGGCGTGATAGATAACTGACCACCAAGAATAAAAACTTCATCTTCTGGAATACCATTTAATTTATCAATTGAATTTATATTAGGTATATTGCCATTAGGAGTAGGAGGCTCTGTAGGAGTATTAGAAATTATATCTTCTACTTCTAATATTTCTTCCTCCAGTACTTCTTCCTCTATTTCAATGACTTCTTCCTCTATTTCAATGACTTCATTTACTACTTCTACTATTATTTTGTCTATTTCAACTTCTTCATATACTATTAATTCTTCTTCGTCTACTATATCAAATTCTATAATATTTAACTCAACAAATTCTTCTAAATCAAGCTCATCTGAACCTTTTTCAGTTATATCTAATTTTGTTGCAGTTAGAGTGTTAGCACTTTCTTCTTGTATTTCTGAATTTTCACCAGATATGCTAACATTTTTTACTCTCTCGATATTTACAGGCGTATTTACCCCGCTACCTACTACCAGTATTAAAGCATTTTCTTTTAAATCATTAGTATTACTAAAATTATAATTTATTTCTGTGTAAGCATTGGCATTTTCATCTAAATAAGAATCTTCTTGAGTTGATAATTTAGTATTTGTGTTATAAATATAATAAGTACCATCTGGAAGATTAACATTAATACTACTTCCGCTTGTAATAGGATTATAAGCTTCAAGTAAATTACTGTAAACAGCACTGAAATTTGACTCGTTAAGCTTAAAAGTAGTATCACATTGCTTAGTCTCAAACCAGTCAAGAGTAATACTTAAATCATCTTCACTTAAATCATCACCTAGATTATATTTGCTAGCAACATCTTGCTTTTCATCTTCACTTGCTAGTAACCAGTTATATAAACCAAAATAATAGTTAGTATCTTCTTGAGGTATTATTTGACCAGATTTGAAATCATCGCTTTCTGCTATGCTAGACCAAAATAGTAAGTTTTCTGATTGTTGTGGAGTTGCTTGCTGTAGATAAATACCGCTTGAGGCATCAAAAGAAAGAGTTGTGTTGTTAGGGACTTCTACTACCTTTAGACTATATTCTAAGTTGCTATTAAAGCTACTAGAATTTATGCTATTTCGAGTATCTGCTTCTAATTGTATTGCACCACTATAAGCTTTTACTTCTATAGAGTTGCTAAAATTAATAGCACTACTATTAGATAACTTAACTTGGGAATTATTGTCATTTGCATATACGATACTAATATTATTAATATTAACACTACTAGGAGGTATCATACTAAA
>JAWXUY010000162.1:0-4530 GCA_044425885.1 bacterium
CAGGATTTTTATTATCTATGGTTATAGCTAGTATAGCTATATGTATAGAAAATATACTTCCAATACATATTATTGGTAGCTCTGTAATAGCGTTGTTTATAGGTATGTTTATAAACCATATAGGGACTCCGACTATATTTAAAGCGGGACTAAAGTTTACGTCTAAAAAAGTGTTAAAATTCGCTATAATATTACTAGGTGCTTCGCTTAGCATAGGAATGATACTTGAAGTAGGTAAACTTTCGCTTACTGTTATGGTGTTTACGCTTTTGACTTGTTTTGGAGGTGGGCATTTTATAGGTAAGGCTTTAAAGTTAGACTGGAAGATATCTAATCTTATATCAGCTGGAACTGGGATTTGTGGAGGTTCAGCGATAGCAGCTATTGCTCCAGTAATAAATGCAAAAGACTCAGATATTGCGTATGCTATGTCAGCAACTTTTTTATTTGATATGGCGATGATTATATTATTTCCAGTGATGGGTAATATGTTAAATCTTAGTGATATAGCTTTTGGGCTATGGGCGGGGACAGCTATAAATGATACTTCAAGTGTTGTAGCCGCCAGTTACGCTTATAGTGAAACAGCGGGAGATTTCGCCACGATGGTAAAATTAACAAGGACTCTTTCGATTATACCAACTGTTATAGTATTTGCGTTTATAAATACTAAAGTAGTAGAGAAGAACAATTCAAATAACAATGGTAGTGAGGAGAGCAATAAGAAAATTAATTTTTTAGCGTTATTTCCATGGTTTATAGTTTGGTTTGTGGCGCTAGCAGTAGTAAATAGTTTAGGTTTTATACCAGAGGAAGTTTCAGCTTTTGCTAAGCAAGTAAGTAAATTCTTGATGGTATCTTCTTTAGGGGCTATCGGACTTGGAACAAGTTTTAGTGAGATGAAAAACTCAGGAGTTGCTCCTATGATACATGGATTTATTATATCAGTGCTAGTTGTAATAGTTTCTATAAGTGTGCAGTATTTTATGGGAATGGTTTAGTTAAAGTTAAAGTTAAAATATAAATAATTATAATTATAATTATAATTATATAGAGAGGATTTATTTTTATGAATGATAATTCGGAAATTGAGTATCAAGTGTTAGAAATTCTTGAAAAAAATAGCAGAATATCTACAAGTGATATGTCTAAGATGTTAAATGTTGAAGAAGATGTTGTAGAGGGGATTATAAAAAAACTAGAAGAAAAGAGTATTATTTGTGGCTATACTACTCTTATTAATTGGGACAGGACAGATAAAGAGGGTGAAATGATCACAGCTCTTATAGAAGTTAAGGTGACTCCACAACGTGAAAATGGTTTTGATAAAATAGCTAAGAGGATTTATAGCTTTGATGAAGTTAAGTCGGTTCATCTAATGTCTTCAGCTACTTTTGATTTATTAATCTTTATAGAGGGCAAGAATATAAAAGAAATTTCTTTCTTTGTATCTAATAAGTTAGCTACTCTTGATTGTATTTTAAGCACTTCTACTCACTTTGTATTAAAAAAATATAAAGAAAATGGAGTTATAATTAGTGAAGAATTATCTAAAGATGAAAGGATAATAATATCGCCATGAGTTTAGTAGCTAAGCATATACAAGAAATACCTTATTCAGGTATAAGAAAATTTTTTGATATAGCAAATGAGGTAGATGGGGTAATATCTTTAGGTGTGGGTGAGCCAGATTTTAGTACGCCTTGGGCTTGCAAAGAGCGTGCAATATACACTCTAGAGCAAGGAAAAACTACTTACACGTCTAACGCTGGTTTATTAGAGCTAAGACAAGAAATATCTAAGTATATTAAAAATACGTTAGATTTAGATTATTGCTATAATAAACAGGTTTTAGTGACAGTAGGGGCAAGCGAAGGCATAGATATAGCGCTTAGAAGTGTTGTAAATCAAGGAGATGAGGTACTAGTAGTAGAGCCTTGCTTTGTGTCTTATAAGCCTTGTGTCAATATGTGTGGAGGAGTGCCTATATGCATCAAAACGCAAGAAAAAAATGATTTTAGGTTAACTCCAGAAGATTTAGAAGGAAAAATTACAAGCAAGACGAAGGCAATTTTATTATGTTATCCAAATAATCCAACTGGTGCTATAATGGAAAAGTGTGACTTTGAAAAGATAGTTAATATTCTAAAAGACAAAGATATTTTGATAATTAGTGATGAGATATATTCAGAGCTTACTTATGACAGCAAGAAGCACATATCTATTGCTCAGTTTAAAGAGGTATATGACAAAACTGTTATTTTAAACGGATTCTCAAAGTCTTTTGCGATGACAGGTTGGAGGCTAGGATTTGCAGTAGGTCCAGCAGATATTATTTCAGCTATGACAAAAATACATCAGTATATTATAATGTGTGCGCCTACGCTTAGTCAGTATGCAGGTATAGAGGCTCTTACTTCTTGTTTATCAAACGTAGAAGAAATGCGCAGAGAATATAATAGAAGACGTTTATTTATGTTAAACGGTTTTAGGGAAATGGGTATAGAGTGTTTTGAAGCAAAAGGTGCTTTTTATTTATTCCCCAATATAAAGTCTACTGGGCTTTCTTCTAGTGAGTTTTGTGAAAGGCTTGTCTATGAAGAAAAAGTAGCAGTCGTACCAGGCACTGCTTTTGGAGATTGTGGAGAGGGTTACATAAGGTGCTCTTATGCCTACTCTATACAAGAAATAAAAGAGGCTCTAGCCAGAATAAAAAATTTTATAAAAAAATTATAAATTATATAAAAAAAATACACATAGATATATAGGAGAAAATTATTTAAATTATGAAAAATATTATATTTAGAAGGTCTAAATTAGAGGACTTGAATTATATAAACGAAATAGTTGAAGATGCAAAAAAATTTATGAAAACTCTACATATAGACCAATGGCAAAATGGTTACCCTAATGAAGATATTATAAAAAATGATATAGATAAGCGTATCTCTTACGTAGCTCTAGTAGATGGAGAAGTTGCTGGCACTATAGTAGTTTCTTTTAATGAAGAATTTGGATATAATACAATATATGATGGGCATTGGGTTAGAGATGAGCAAGAGCATTATGGCACAATCCATAGGTTTGCGGTGAATAATAAGTTTAGAGGTATGGATATTTCAAAGTTTTTAATACAAGAAGTTCAAAAGATTTGTCTAGAAAAAAACATAGATAATTTAAGAGCCGATACTCATAAAGGTAATATAGTAATGCAGAAAGTTTTAATTAAAAATGCGTTTAAATATTGTGGTAAAATTAATATAGAGTGTGATGGGGATACACTTAGATACGCCTATCAAAAGATATTAGTATGATATTAATATGGTATTAGCATGGTATTAGTATGGTATTAGTATGAAAAATTAAAAATTTTAAAAGAAAGAGGTGAAAAAGGGCTTTTCTATAATTTATTTAAATTTATAAATTGTCTAGAAAAGCTCTATTATATTATGAAATCACTTATAATAGCTGAAAAACCTTCTGTTGGGAGGGATATAGCTAAAGTCTTAAAATGTAATAAGCGTGGTAATGGTTTTTTATATAATGACAAGTATATAATTTCTTGGGCAATAGGGCATCTAGTAACTTTACTAGAGCCAGATGATTATGATCCTAGTTTAAAAAAGTGGACGATAGAAACTTTACCTATTTTGCCAAGTGAGTTAAAGCTAAAAGCTATCCCAAATACTCGTGAGCAACTAAAAATTTTATATAGTCTTATTAATCAAAATGATGTGACAGAGCTTATTTGTGCCACAGATAGTGGGCGTGAGGGTGAGCTTATATTTAGATATATTTATAAGATTACTAACTGTAATAAGCCTTTTAAAAGATTATGGATTTCAAGTTTGACAGATGATGCAATAAAAGATGGTTTTGCTAATCTAAAAGATGGATCGCATTATGATAATTTATATTATTCGGCTAAATGTCGTTCGGAGGCGGATTGGCTTGTAGGTATGAATGCTACGAGGGCGTTTACGAGTAAATACAATATATTATTAAGTATAGGGCGTGTTCAGACTCCTACGCTTGCTATACTTGTAGACAGGCACAATGAAATTGTAAATTTTAAGTCTGAAGATTATTTTGAAATAGAAGTGTTGTTTGAAGTATTAGATGAGCAAAGTAAAAGTAGTATAGATGACAAAGAAGACAAAGAAGACAAAGAAAAAACTACTTATAAAGCTTTATTTATAAATAATAAGCCAAAAGATGATAGTATTATTGATAATCAAAAAGATAATCAAAAAGATGATACCAAAAATTTATCTAAAATCCTAGATAAAAAATTAGCTGATAAAATTGTTAAAGACATAAAAAATAAATGTGGTGTGGTCAAAAGCATTAATGATGAAACAAAAAAACAGCCCCCTCCTTTTTTATATGATTTGACAGAGTTACAGCGTGATTGCAACAAAAAATACTCTTTCTCAGCAAAAAAAACCTTATCTATTGCTCAAGATTTATATGAAAAAAGAAAGATGATTACTTATCCCTGAACTGACAGCAGGTATCTTTCGTCAGATA
>JAWXUY010000163.1:0-4485 GCA_044425885.1 bacterium
ATATCATCAGCAAATAGATTATCTGGCTCAGTTATAATAGAGATCGTGTAATTTGTGTCATAACCTGTTTTGTTTTGATATCCTACAAAATAAGTTGCTGTATTAACTTCTTGCGCTACCCCAAAGGCATCATAATACATTGCTCTAACAACAGTACACTTATCAATTAAATAATCTGGTAAATTATAAATAGAAGTATAAGTTTCATCGTTGTTATATTGTATAATAAGGTCTTCTAATAAGAAAGTTGAGGTATCCTCACGCATAGAGTAGGAATTTTCATTAAGAGAAGCATCTGTAATAAGTATAGGCTTTGTATAACGTATAGAATTCTTTGTTGGGATACTGCCATCTAAAGTATAGTATACTTCATTGGTTGGGGCTATAATCTTTAATAAAAAATCATCTTCATAAAAACCAGAAGGCATCGAAAATCTAAAAAAGTTGTTTAAGGCATATATGTATAATAATACAAAAGAAATAGTAGCTATTACAATTAAATTTATTTGTTTGTTCATCATAATTCCTCAAATAAGCTTGCTAAAATGTTACTTCGCCGTCATGATGTAATAAAGAAACACTATGAACGCATCCTAGCTCTGACAGGCTTTTTGTTAATACAATGCCTTTATCACTACGTATCTCATATACAACATCTAATTGTTGATTTGTTATACTTCTTGACTTTTCATTAAATGACTTCGTGTTAGCTTTTAATATCGGTTCTATTTTATTATAAATTTCATCGCACACTGTTCCATTTATAATTAATATTTGAGAGGCTTTAGATGTTGGAAGTCTATCAAACGTCATGACAACAATAGTTAATAATAGTGATAAAATAATTGCTAAAAAAGGTAAATTCGCACCGCAGATAATACCAATGCTAATTGACCAAAACAAAAATGCTAAGTCCATAGGGTCTTTTATAGCAGTACGAAATCTCACAATCGATAAAGCCCCCACCATTCCTAAAGATATTACAACGCTAGACTGAACTGCTAATATAATAGCACAAGTTATAGTAGCTATAGCAATCAGCGAGATATTAAAATTTTTTGAATAAAACGTTTTTCTTGTTAAAAACTTATAACAAAAAAATATATAAATTCCAATACCAATAGTAAAAATAAGACTATAAGTTGCCTCTAACAAACTTATATTCTGAATATAGATGTTATCAAATATCATATTAGTGTTACTCCTTTATTCTTGGTTTGTATTATCAGCTATTATTAACATATAATACTATATTTTCTACTATAATAATATTTTGAAAATGTAATCCGTTCCATATTTGAGCTTTGTACCGTTTTACTAATAAAATCTGGTAAATACTCATCATACTTTACCTCTACCATATGAGTAGAAGTTGGTAAAATAGGACGTTTGCGAATCGACTTTTCAAAAAAGTTTTTAATATCCGGAGATGAAAATAAATTCATGTCAAATGTAATACGCACGTTGCCATCTTTGTAAATATAAGGAGTTCGCTCGTAACCTACGATAACTTTTGGTTTTAATAAGTTATTTTTTTGAAGAATTATAAAACGGTTTAACAATTTATTTTCCGAATTAAAGCTGAAATATTTACCAGATACAACCCCATTATATTGCTCAAGCGTTAATCTGCAACTATCTTTTATAACTTTATCGTATTCTTTTCTTTTACACTCCAAAGAAATACTCGTACAATTTTCATTATAGGCTCTAATTCTCCATTTTTCTCTTGGTGTAATACCATCTTCATTTTCAAAAAAACTAGAATTTTTAAAATCGTCGAAATATATACTTCTTATTCGATAAGTAAAACTACCTTGTGTATGCTCGTCTAACTTCATGATGGGCTTCAAACGAGTGTTAAGTAATGCAAGTTGGTTTTTTGAGCACAAATATTTAAATTCATGCCTAGAACGTATCACTTTATTTTCGTCAACCATACTTTATTAATTATCCTTTCTCTCACTATTACAAATAATTATAAATATTTTAAGTAATCCCCCACAATTATTCGCTAATATATCAAGTTATTAAATAAACTCAACAAAAACTATCATTTTATTGACTTAGTATATCATAATAAATATATATTGGCAAGTAGTATTTTAAAAGAGGGGTAGGGTAAACGCATAAAAAAATATTTACTAAAATTAAAACTTAAATATATTTAAATTTTACAAAACTTGTAAATTTTATTTTTAAAATTGTTTTAAATTTTTAATATTATTCAAAAAAAGATATAAATTATCATATTTATTGATAATTTATATCTGCAATTATTTTTATGCGGTTACCCTGTAAAAAAAAAGGGGGGTGGGTATAGATAATTTATGAGTTACTTAAGTATATTTGTTCATTATGTTATAAAACATTAAGTTTAGAAAGAGCGTGACATTATTTTCAAACTGGGAATTAAGTCTTTTAGAGGCTTATTTCTTAACTTGTACCCTAGTAACCCCCTTGCATTATTATAAACCTTTTCACTATCTTCATTATAAAATTCACATATTAATAACTTATTATTTTTAATACGAGTTATAGAATATTTTTTATTATAATACTTAAACTCAACTTCACATCCCCTTTCTATGCATTCTACAAAATCGTATAAACTATTAAAACTACTATCATACTCGGTCATACTAGGTTCTCCTTTTATTATTAGTTATTTTTTAAAATTGGCTTATAGTCTTTAGTCCATTCAATAGTATGCTCATGAGGATTTTTGTGATATTTAGGATTACCATGCTCTGTATAATGAATTTCTTTATAAGCCCTACCATCACTTCCTATATGTATTTCTTTATAAGATATTTTATTAATCGTATTTGGTACGCTATATAATATCTCTTTATCATTTGAAATACTTCTAGTTCCGCTAGTATTACCAAAATTACCTCCAGCACCTCCGCCCATTATATACTGCTATCTTTCTCGGCTTTGGCTTTTGAGAAAAAGTACTGAGCAATCTCGCTTTCAAAATGTAGTACTTTAACACCATTATCATCACATACTTTTGATATTTCTTCGGGTAATGCACCATATATTATTATTGTATGAGGTGCTAAAACATTTATTAACTCTTGTACTCCATCTTTAAAAAATTCTTGATCCACTCGTTTTTGTATACAGCCATGCGTCCCTACACTTACTACCCCATGCTTAGGAATGCCATCAAAACAAAAACTATAAGACCTCTCATCAGAGAATCTAACATTTGCTATAACATCTATACCATTTTCTTGCCAGTAATGAGCTAATGCTTTTCCTCTATAAGTATTCCAAATTTGCATACTCAATGGCATATTTCTATATAAGCTAAAATCTGGCGATATCACACCTTTAAATTTCTTTAAAACTTCGACATACCTGTCTGGACTATTCCAAATTCTATCAAACCTGAAATCATCTTCATAAAACATAATATGAGAATCAAAATCTTTACTTCTTAGACAATTTGAAAAAGGTATGAACTTTTGTGGTATATGAGTAGACTTTTTCAAACTAGGTATTTCATAAAATCCACTATATGTTGCATTTTGGACTAAAAACGAATTAAACACATCTTTTTTTGACATTTTTGTATACCTCCTAAAACTAATATATAATATTTTTTTATATAAAGATTATAATTTGTTTAAGATAATATAAAATGCAAAGATAGTGCAATCTTATTTTGCTTACCCTCTAAATAAGTCTACCACGCATCTTATAGTATGTGTTTGGTGCTCCTGTATTTTAAATTTTAGTCTGTGCCCTGTAGTCAAAGCTGTAATAATTAAATTATCATCTTCTATTAATCAAATAAGCCTGTGAGCACCTATTCTATACCTCAACTTCCACGCCTATTAGAAATCAAACCTTTACTAATTTGTTGAGGGTTTGTAGAGTTAATAAGATTTTTCTCAATCTATGATTTAAGCATACGTTTTGTATAATGGTCAAGCTTTTTTAAAATCTTTATCAAACTTTGGAATTGTTTCTGCTATATTGTCATAAATTAAGCTCCTCCCCCACTTTACTCCTGAATAGTACATTTTTGGAGTTTGATTTCTTGTCTCACACACTATAAGTATTTCTTTTTGGCTCTATAATATAAGTTTTTTTTATATTCTTTGCAGTGTACTTTTGTGTTACTGAACTATTTTTTCATTTTTAAATTTACCTGTTGTTTCACTACAGTGTGGGCATATTCTATTTTCAATATATCTATTATAACATTTATAACATTTATAACATTAAATTATTAAAATTTAAACTCTACTTTAACACCACCTTTAAAATATGCTTGTAAAAAATAGATAATATTTTGAGTTTTACACTGTCAAAAGGTAACCAAACTAAATCTAAATATATTACAAAAGATAATATAATAATAATACTTTGTGAGGATTATATTTAACTACCAGAACAAACACTGGAATACTAACTTCATATATGTGTAAAAAGTTAAATATATTCGCCCTAAAACAAGACCCCTTGATA
>JAWXUY010000164.1:0-4481 GCA_044425885.1 bacterium
ATAATATATATATAATATACAAGTTGATTGACAACAAATATTAAATAAATATTTTAAATATAAATTTATTATAAATAATAAGAAAGTGGTGACTGATTATGGATTTTATAGCAAGTAAAAAAAATTATGATTTGGTAAGTTGTGGAGAGGTTATGCTTAGATTATCACCTCCAGACAAAGAAAAAATTTCTCACGGAAATTTATTTGAAAAAAATGCTGGTGGTTCTGAATTTAACGTAGCTTCGGGAGCTTCTTTTTTAGGAATACGCTCTGCTATTATAACTAAACTACCTGACAATAAAATAGGTAGATTTATTAAGTATAAAATTAGATATGGAAATGTAAGTGATGACCATATTTTATATGATGAATCTGACGAAAAAAGACTAGGTATTTATTATTATGAAAGTGGTGCATATCCAAGAAAATCGTCTGTTGTTTACGATAGAGCATTATCTTCTTTTAACAGTATTACACTAGATGAAATAGATCCAGAAGTATTTAAAAATACTCGTATGTTTCATATAAGCGGTATTACGCTAGCGATTAGCCCAAATTTAAGAGCAATTTCTGTTGAGTTAATTAAAAAATTCAAAGAAAACGGCGCTTCTATCTCTTTCGATGTTAACTATAGAGCATCTTTATGGTCAGAAGAAGAAGCCAGAGATACTATTAAAAGCATACTGCCATACGTAGATGTATTATTCATATCTGAGGAAACGTCAAGAAAAATGATGCAAAAAACAGGTTCTCTTGAAGAAATAATGAAAAGCTACACAGAGGAATATGACTGTAAAATTATCTTAACAACACGCCGTGAAGTAGTTAGTCCTACTAAGCATAACTTTGGTTCTATTATATATTACAATGGAAAATATTATGAAGAAGAACACTATAAAAATATAGAAGTTGTAGACAGAATAGGTAGCGGAGACGCTTACGTAGCTGGGGCTTTATATGGAATATTAAAGCATGGCGATTGCCAAAAAGCCTTAGAATTTGGTAATGCTATGAGCGCTGTAAAAAACACAGTAAATGGAGATATGGCAATAAGTAGTTTAGATGAGATACAATCTGTAATCGACTCTCATAAAGACACTGGTAATCAATCCGAAATGAACAGATAGTAAAAATAAAATAAAATAATAAAATAATAAAATAGTAAAATAGTAAAATAGTAAAAAAAGACTTTGTCTAATATAAATTAATATTTATTAACCAAAGTCTTTTTTTAGTTATTGTTTATTATTGTTTGACATCATTTTTTTTTTATGATATAATTTTTATTATAAAAATTGGTATAAAAAACATATATTTAAACTAATATTCATAAAATTTTTAGTCATTTATTCGTTTATTTAAAATATATTATATTTATCAAAATTAACCAGTAAATCCTTGAAAATTTAATACACTATCTAAAATTTACTAGATTATCATATTTGACATATTAGTAATTATATGCTAAAATATTCTAGCAAAAATATAAAAATTATAATTTATTTTATTATGAGGTTATTTCTTATGTTTAACTTAAATGAACAACAAATTCAAGCAATTAATCATCATACAGGTTCTATGCTTGTATTATCTGGTCCTGGTAGTGGTAAAACTACTGTCATTTCTCTTAGAGTTAAAACTTTAATAGAGAAATATGCTGTTAACCCGAGAAATATTTTAGTTGTAACTTTTACTAAAAACTCCGCAGACGAGATGAAAAATAGATTTTTAAAGCTAATTGATAATAGTATAAATTACAAACAGGTAAATTTTGGAACTTTTCATGCCCATTTTTTTAATATTATTAAAAGATATTATAATTATAATCTTAATAGTATTCTGAATTCGTCCCAAAAGCTATCTATAATAAAAAAAGTTATTTATAATATCCAAAAAAACCACAAATTAGAAAGTTTATCTGATATGTTTGAGGTATATGATAAAATTGTTGAAAGTACCTATATTAATGACTCTGAAAATGACGTATATCAAAATCTTTTATCTGAAATTTCTTTTGTAAAAAATACGCTTCTAGACCCTCATAGTTTTAAATCAAAAATTCTATCTCCTTTAGATTTCTTTCTAGTTTATACGGAATATGAAAATCAAAAAAATATATATCATAAAATTGATTTTGACGATATGCTTACAATGTGTTATGAATTATTAAAACAAAATTTAAATCTAAGAAAATATTATGTAAATAAATTTAAATATATCCTAATAGATGAATTTCAAGATATTAATAAAATTCAGTATGAATGTATTAAACTACTCTTAAGTAACGAAAAAAACTTATTCGTTGTTGGTGATGATGACCAAAGTATATACTCTTTTAGAGGTTCTGACCCTAATATATTATTAAATTTTTCAGATGATTTTCCAGAATTTAAAAAAGTTTGCTTAAACGTAAATTATAGGTCTACAGACCAGATTATAAGTGTAGCAAACTCCATAATTAAAGACAATACTCAAAGATTTGATAAAAACATAGTAGGAACAAATAAACTAGGAGATTTACCTAAGTTTATTAAAATAGAAAATGTTTATGACGAAGCTGAAGAAATTGTAAAAAAAATAAAAGAGCTCCAAAAAAACGATAAATTACTTCAAATAGCGGTTATATATAGAACTAACTTTCAAGCAACTTATATAATAGATAAAATGGTAAATTCTAACATAAGTTACAAGTCGAAGGAGCAAATTCTTACTATTTATGATACTGTAGTTGGTAAAGATATACTTGCTTATTTAAAGCTCTCTCTAGATAATTCAGATGTTAGATCATTTATGAGAATTATCCATAGACCTTCACGGTATTTAAATAAAAACTTATTATTAAATATAACAAAAGACTTTAATAATAAAACTTGTACTAGTATTTTGGATTTTGCATTAAATAAAAACGATTTAGAATATTGGCAATATGAAAAATTAGAAGACTTAAAATTTGATATTCAACACATTAAAACCTTGAATACGTACAATGCGATAGAGTATATATTAAACCATATTCACTATAAAGATTTTTTAGTAAATTATTCTGACTATAAAAAAATAGACTATGATAATTTAAAGACTATGTCTGAACAAATGTTAGAGACTTCTAAGATAGAGCTTAATATAAGTGATTATATTAGACATACCAAAAAGGTTTTAAAAAATATTGATAGTACTTATCATGAAAATAAAAATAATAATGCAATAACTCTTACAACTATTCATGGTTCTAAGGGATTGGAATTTGATGTTGTATTTATATTAAGCTGTGTTGAAAGCATAATTCCACACGAAAGAAGCTGTAATTCCGAATTTCATATAGAAGAAGAACGCAGGCTCTTATACGTAGCTATGACACGTGCTAAGCAACAATTAAATATTGGTATTGTAAAATCACTAAAATCATCAAAAAATACAGATGATATTAAACATAGTAGATTTTTAAATAATATATTAAAATAAATAATTAAAAAAAATAAATAAATTAAAAATAAAGCGGAGATAAATATAAATTATGAAAAATATGAGTAATTCTGATAAAGCAAAAATAAAAAAAATGATTGCAAGATGCTTGGCTATGCTATTAGTTATATCACTGCTAAGCAGTTTGATTTTACCTTTTTTATATTTTTAATAATTTTTATGTTTAATTTATTTACATATATTTTGGGGAGGTTAGTATGGATTTAGACGAATTGGAAAAAGCTCTCGGGTTTTCCGATGGAGACAAAAAAGATAAAGATGAAGATGTTGATGAATTACTAAGTTTATTAAATTCAGACGATGATATAAGCCTATCTGGCGTAGGAAATGATGACGCATTAGACTCGCTTTTATCATCTCAACCAGACGAATTAGATATTTCTAATAGTGATTTAGACTTATTATTACAAGAGGATTTACAAAGTGATATAGATAGACAAGATGCTATAAACGCTGATAGTTTAGACCAGCTTTTAAATAGTGATGATAGTCAAAATGATAGCACTGGCATAAACCTTGAAGATGATGAAGATGACAGCGTACCGCCAACTGAAGCTAGTACTATTTTAGATGATGATGATTTACCACTGCCGATAACTCTAGAAGATGACGGTGAAGAAGATGAATATGAGCTACCACCAGCTGAAAAAAGAAGGCGTACACAATCTGAAGATTTTTTATTACAAGAAGATATAGACCAAAAAGATGCAAGACGTGAAGAACTATTAGCCAAACGTGGTGACCCTTTGGTTCTTGAAGACGATGAAGATGATGAAGATGAACTAAGTGAAGCAGAAGCTTTAGGTGATTTTTTAGAGGATATCTCGGATAATGATGATGAGTTATCGGCTGTTTTAGATGCTTTTAACAATGAAAGTGACTTGGATTTATCTAGAGATGATAGTAATACTCCTAGTGATGATGATTTATTAGGCGCTCTAGATGCATTTAACGATGAGAATACCGAGGATTTATCTAGCGATGATAATACTCCTAGT
>JAWXUY010000165.1:0-4439 GCA_044425885.1 bacterium
CTACATTACTATATCATATAATTTACTATATCATATAATTTACTATTTGCCAATAGTTTTTTAAAATTTATACCGCAATAAGGCTCAAATAATAAATCTAAACAAAATACTCTTTTTACTTGTATTTTTACTTGAATATCCAAGCTAAATGTACTAGTAAAAAGCAATTCAACAGCTCCTATCATAGTCCTTATTACTCATATAAATCTACAAAACTAATACCATACTTATTATATATATCGGCTAGTTCTTACATTTACTTTAGAAGGTTTTTTAAAAAAAAATATTAAAAATTATATTAAAAATTATTTATATATTTATATAGTTGTATTTTAAATATATTCTAGGTATACTTATAGATATAGTTAGATAGTTAGTTAGTTAGTTAGATAGTTAGATAGTTAGTTAGAAAGGAATTTTATTTTATTATGTCAGCTCGCATCTCAACAAAATATCATATATATACTATCGGTTATTCAGCTTTCCATGATATCAATCATTTTATTAGTATTCTAAAAGCCAACAAAATATCTTGTCTTATTGATGTACGCAGTTCTCCTTTCTCCTCTTTCTTCCCTCACTACAACAAAGACAATTTAATTTATTCTTTAAAAAACCATAGCATCTTATACAGAAATTATCTAAATGAATTCGGTGCAAGGCAAGAAAATCCCATATATCATCATCAAGGTGGTTATCTTGATTTTACCAAGTTTATTCAATCAAATCAGTTTTTGAGTGGTGTCGATAAAGTCCAAAAGGGTATAGACTTAGGGTATACTTTTTGTCTAATGTGTGCGGAAGCGGACCCCATTAATTGTCATAGGAGTGTAATGCTCTCTAGGGGTTTCAAAAATAATGATTTTCAAATATCCCATATTCTAAGGGGTGGCGAAACAATATCTCATCAAATACTTGAAAAAAATCTAGTAAGCTTATATTTTAGTCATCATAATCAGCTTACCATATTTGATGGTCTATTCGAGAATAGTTCGACAAGTATATCTGAAGATGCCCTTCTTATATCCGCCTACAGTCAGCAAAATAAGTTGATAGGTTTTAGAAAACAAAATCCCTAATCTCTAAATCGTATTACAAAAATCAATTAATAAACTAATTATTAATTAAAAAATGCTTGTTAAAATCTAATATATGTTATATAATAAAAACAATATTAGAAACATTATTAAATCGAAAGGTTTAAAATTTATTTTACAGGAGGATTTTTTACATGAATAGCAGTAACTCAAAAATAAAAACCAAAATTATGGTTTTATTGGCAACAAATATGGCTATTATTATAGCTCTTGGTATTCTTAGTATGTTTACTTCTTCTATGGTTGTGCTTGCTGGTGCGTCTATAGTTGGAATTATTATTGTGGCTGTGCTAAGCAGTTCCCTTTATGCTGGAATATTAGATTCTATACAAAAAGTTACAGATTTATCAGGTGGTGTATTACAAAGCAACTCAAACAACAATTTTAATTATAATATTAGTGTTTATGAAGAATTTATCGACCTTGTCGACAACATAGACGAAGTTTCTAATAATGCAAGAAATATAGCAAAAGATTTTGACCAAATGGAAGTGCAATTCAAAAATGGTAACACTGATTATGAGCTAAACCAAAATAATTATAAAGGTATTTTTAATCAAGTATCTCATGGTCTTAATAGTCTTAGTTCTTTATTAGGCAGTACTTATTCTCTAAGTGCCAGCTCTCAAGAAGATAATCAAAGTCTAGTTAAGTTATCTACAGACATGAATTCGATTGTTAAGTATTTCTCAAATGGTGAATTATCTCATTCTATAAATACCAGCTCTTATTCTGGTGATGTATTAGTTGTCGCAAACAACATAAATTCTTTAATAGATTCTATAAAAGACCCTATAAGCTATACAAAAGAGGTAGTATCTAAGTTAGAAGATTGCAATTTTAATTCTACTTTCGATGTTAAGTATCAAGGTGATTTTGCTAAAATCATTACTTCTATTAATAACACAAATTCTTCTATTAGTAGTGGTATCAAAGAAGTTAGAGATGTATTAGACCAAATGGCTAGCCAAAATCTAGCGGTTAGCATGAATGGTACTTACAAAGGTGATTTAGCTGACCTCAAAGACCATTTTGAGAGTTTTGTTTCTTCTTTCAACAATGCTACAGAAAATATTATAGTTTCAACTCAATATGTAACTCAAGAGTTTAACAAAATTTTACATAGCACGGAAGATTTAAACAACACCACTCACAAGCAAGAAGAATATTTCCAAACTCTAAATGAACATCTACAAGAAATAGCTATAAAAGCTATCGAAAATACCAATATATCCAACGAAGCTAATTTATTAACTTCTAAAACTAAAGAAAATGTTAATACTGGTAGTAATCAAATGGATAATATGTTAGTAGCAATGGAAGGTATTAGCACTGCTTCTAATAGCATTTCTAATATTATAAAAGTGATAGAAGATATTGCCTTCCAAACTAACATACTTGCTCTTAATGCCGCTGTAGAGGCTGCTAGAGCTGGAGAACATGGAAAAGGTTTCGCCGTAGTAGCAGAAGAAGTAAGAAGTCTTGCTAATCGTAGTCAGCAAGCAGCAAAAGAAACAACTCTACTTATTCAAACTTCACTAGAAAGAGTGCGTGAGGGCTCTAAACTCACAAATGACACTTCTTCGGCTCTTATTACTATCGTAAATGAGACTGACCAAGTTTCTAAGCTCATTGAACAGTGTGTTACGACGTCTAAAGACCAGCATAATCTAATTATTAGCATATCTGCTCTTATAAAAGAAATAATAGATTCAACTAAGTTAAATGTACAAAACAATGAGATAAATATGTTAGCTTCGACGGAGTTATCTAAGTATTTAGAAACTTTTAGTGTGGCATTAAATGACTTTGAGCTTAAAGATGGCATTTCAAAAAGAATGCCAGTTCCTATTAAAGGGACTACTCCAATAAAAGAGGTTTCGAGTAGTAACAAAAATAAAGTTAGTAAAGCTAAGCCGAGCATAGAAAAAAAAGAAGCGCTTATTAATAAGGGTAGTTTAGGTGATGCAACTCAAAAAGCGTCTCCAATTAAAAAAGTTTCTTCTATTAATAGTGCAAAAAATGATAGTGCAAAAAATAGTGATACAAAAAATGAAGCGCCTACCAAGTCAAGCCCTACTTCTACAAAAAAAGAAGTAAGTAAGTCGACTTCTAGCAGAGCGTCTAAGCCCTCTACATTAAAAAATACTACCAGTGCAACCGATTCAAAAGATGTACAAAAGTTAACGCCGAGCTACAAAAAGTACTCAAAAGTAGACCCAGAGCCAGAATCTGAAGTATTTGAAGCAGAAATTATTCTAGAAGATTTAGATTTTAGCAAGGATTTTGGGAAGTATTAAATTTAAAACAATTTAAAAGCTATAATTTTTTTAAAAAAAAGTTATGGTTTTTTTTTATTTAACAATAATATTTAGTAGGTTTTTGGAAAGAATATTTATGGTAGGGTGGTTATTTTAAAAAGTTTCTTCTATAAAATAGTCTATAATAAATAGTCATAATAATAAGTACGAATAAAATAAATAAGCACAATAATTATTATCTCATTAATATAGTTGCAGGTTGTAAGTAATTTGACTGAGTTGATTATATAAAATTTAAAAATTTTTTAGACCTATAATTTATAATTTTTGAAAAAAAGCTATGTTTTTTTATAAATTTGATTATTTTTTTAAAAAATTATAAAAAAATAATTGTAAAAAAAGGTTGGAAATTAAAGTAAAACTTGACTTGAATTTTAAAAGTATAAAAAAAAATAAAAAAAAATAAAAAAAAGTGTTGACATAATTATAAAAGTTGTATATAATAAATATTGTCCTTGAGAAAAGTAAAAAAAGGACAAGCAAATTAAATATTATCAACTCTTAATTATATGGAGGATTACCCAAGTGGCTGAAGGGTCCGGTCTTGAAAACCGGTAGGTCGTTAACGCGGCGCCAGGGTTCGAATCCCTGATCCTCCATTTTTATTTTTTGCCTAAAACAATGAAAGAATTTAAGCGTGAAAATAAAATTAAAAAAATTTAAAAAAAGTGTTGACAAGGTTAAAAAGTTGTGTTAATATAAACAAGTCGCCAAAACAAGGTGACAAAAATTAACAAGAACGACCTAAGCAATAAAAAGTAGCAAAAGCAGTAAAATAGAACATTGAAAACTAAATAATCAAATTAATAATTTTTAGAATTAGACAACCCGAAAATTTCGCACTTTATAATAAAAGTGCAAGTGAAGAAAACACTTTAAGAAAATAACAAAGTCAGAGAAATCTTTTTGACAGGAATTAATTAAATTCAAAATTTTAAATGAGAGTTTGATCCTGGCTCAGGATGAACGCTGGCGGCGTGCCTAACACATGCAAGTCGAGCGGAGAAGTTAAGAAGCTTGC
>JAWXUY010000166.1:0-4379 GCA_044425885.1 bacterium
CTTTTTAATTTTAAATTTTTAATATAATTTTATTAATAAATTTATTGTATCATATATGAGTTGTATTGTATACATATATAAGATAAATTATTTACCAAAAAAATATATATTTTTTTATATATTTTTCATAAAGTTATTCACTTAAATAATTAGGTAATATTAACTAATTATTTATCTGTATTTTAGTAAAAAAAATTCAACAAAACTTCACAAACATCACAATTAATTTATTTTTTGCCAATTTTTTTATTTTTTTGCTTGACATTTTAAAAATATGTGCTAAAATCTTATGTATACTTTTTATATTTTTTTGGTAATTTTAACATAATTTTACTAAATTTTTGTATAGTATATTTTTATTAACCCAACTAAATAAATAGTAGTAAAAAATTTTAAAAAGGAGATGAGTTTATGAATGGATTAACAATGATGATAATAGCAATCGTGGTTTTAGGTGGTGGCTATCTGATTTACGGTCGATATTTATGTAAAACATGGGGCATAGACCCTAATGCAAAAACCCCAGCTTATGAATTTGAAGATGGCGTTGACTATGTGCCAGCAGATACCCAGATAGTTTTCGGACATCAATTTGCCTCGATAGCGGGTGCTGGACCTATTAATGGACCAATACAAACGGCCGTTTTTGGTTGGCTACCTGTTCTGATGTGGATATTAATCGGCGGTATATTCTTTGGAGCAGTACAAGACTTTGTAGCGATGTACGCTTCTATAAAAAACAAAGGAAGAACAGTTGGATATATTATCGAAGAATACATAGGTAAAACAGGGAAAAAACTATTTTTATTATTTACATGGTTATTTTGTATACTCGTTATAGCAGCTTTTGCGGACGTAGTGGCGAATACATTTGTAAGTAATACAGGAAATGAGTCTGTTGATAATGCTAACGGAGCAGTTTCAATGACAAGTTGTTTATTTATAGTAGAAGCTGTTGCACTTGGATTTATATTAAAAAACTTTAAATTAAATAAATGGGTTAATACAGCTATTGCTATTGCATTACTAATATTCGGAGTTGTTGTTGGGATATCTTTTCCAATAATGGGCGTATCGACTGGAGCATGGCATATAACAGTTTTTGTATATATATTAATAGCCTCTGTCACACCAGTTTGGGCATTACTTCAACCACGTGACTACCTTAATAGTTATTTATTAGTATTCATGATGGGTGCGGCAGTAGTTGGAGTAATAGTAGCTAATCCGACTATAGAAATCCCAATGTTTACAAGCTTTTACGTAGAAGGAATGGGGAATATGTTTCCAATCTTGTTTGTTACTATAGCTTGTGGGGCAGTTTCAGGATTTCATGCACTCGTTTCGTCTGGAACATCTTCTAAACAAATTAAAAACGAAAAAGATATGTTGCCAGTTTCATTTGGAGCAATGCTCTTAGAATGCTTATTAGCAGTTATAGCACTTATAGCGGTAGGAAGTTTTGCACCTGGAGAAGCTACTAGTCTTGGATTAGTAACTCCATCACTAGTATTTGCTGGAGCAGTAGCAGGATTTTTAGAGGAACTTGGTTTACCTTATAACGTTATATTTACGCTTATAAATTTAGCAGTCTCAGCCTTTGCATTAACTAGCTTAGATAGTGTTGCACGTGTTGGACGCTTAGCTTTTCAAGAATTTTTCTTAGATTCAGATATAGCAGACGAAGACATAACAGGTTTTAGAGCGGTAGCTACTGACAAGTATTTCGCAACTGGAATAACTTTAGTACTTTCTTACATATTAGCAAAAGCAGGATATTCTAATATATGGCCATTATTCGGCTCAGCTAACCAGCTTTTATCAGCATTAGCGTTAATAGCTTGTGCAGTATTCTTAAAACGTACGAATAGAAAAGGTTTTATGATATGGATACCGATGGTAGTGATGTTATGCATAACCCTTACTGCTTTATCTATGATAATATATACTAAAACAATGGGTCTTATAACATCTACTACAACTAATTTTGGTGGTGACTTATTACAATTGGCATTTGGTGTATCATTATTTGGCTTAGGAGTTGTAGTGGCGCTTCAAGGATTTAACAAATTATTTAAATCAGAACCTATTTAATAAATAAAAAATTTAAAAATAAAATAAAATAAAATTATAAAATAATAACATAATAAAATAAATAATAAAATAAAATAAAATTATAAATTAAATTAAATTAATATCGGAGGTATTTTTTATGAAAGTTATCCAAAGTAACAATTTAAAAACAAAACCGAGTGATGAGAATAATTTAGGTTTTGGAGATATATTTACGGACTATATGTTAATTAAGCAATTCAAAGATGACAAATGGCAAGAAACAGAGCTTGTTCCTTATGCTCCTATTTCACTAGACCCATCTGCTCCTTGCCTGCATTACGGTCAAGAAGTTTTTGAAGGTATGAGAGCCTACAGAAATGCACAAGATGACGTAATGCTTTTTAGACCAGAAGAAAATTTTAAAAGACTAAATCTGTCAAATAAAAGAATCGGTATACCAGAATTAGACGAGCAAGAAGCGCTTGAAGAACTTATCGAGTTTTTAAAGATAGAGCGTGACTGGATACCTAAATCGTTAGGCACATCTGTTTATATTAGACCGTTTTTGTTTGCTAACGGTAGAGGTTTAGGTCTAAAACGTGCTAAAGAATATACTTATATGGTTATTCTAGCTGTATGCGGTCCTTATAGTAAAAAAGGCTCAAACCCTGTAAATATTTACGTTGAAAGCAACTATGTAAGAGCAGTTAAAGGCGGGACTGGCATGGCTAAAACAGGCGGTAACTACGCTGGTAGCCTTGTAGTACAAGAGGAGGCTGGTAAAAAAGGCTTCGATCAAGTACTTTGGTTAGACGCTAAAGAGCATAAATATATAGAAGAAGTTGGAGCTATGAACGTTATGTTTGTTATCAAAGATGATAATGACAAAACAAAAGTAATAACTCCAGCGCTTACAGGCAGTATACTAGATGGTATTACACGTAAATCAACTATAGAGCTTATAAAATCTTTAGGCTATGAAGTAGAAGAAAAGTTAATCTCGATAGATGAAATTGCAGAGCTTCAAGAAAAAGGTAATCTTTTAGAAGCTTTTGGAACTGGAACAGCAGTAGTTATTTTACCAATAGGTAATCTACACTATAAAAACAAAGATATCGCCATAAACAATGGCAGAGTTGGTGATTTAACAGACAGAATTTATACTACTCTTACTGATATCCAATATGGTAGAAGTGAAGATAAATTCGGCTGGACTAAAAGATTTTAAGATTTTAAAATTAATACAAAAAATATTAAATACAAAAAAACAGATAGCTTATTTATTTTTAAATAACTATCTGTTTTTTAATTAAAATATTTTTTTAATTCTCATTCATCTCATTTAGTAGTTCACTTGCAGCGTATAACGGCGACATATAGTAAAACTTAACTAACTTCGAGAAGTTTTCTCTTTGTGGAGTACTATCATCTAACTTCCAATTATTTTTATAATGAGGATACGCTTCAGTAAACGTATTATATTGCAATTTTATATTATTAGCTAGTGCAAGTACTTTATTTACGCAACTATTATATAACGTCATATTTAAGTTAGGTACTGGACTTGCTAAATTTATACCTTGTAAAATATATATGTTCTTGTCAATCCAGTCAAGAGTTGTATCTTGGTCACTTATTTTTAATATCGCCAGCACTAATCTATCTGAAACATTTGTAATTAAATCTAAGTCTATCGCTTCGCCTTTTATACCTTGTATAGCAACAGGCGTATATAAGTCCGATAACACATAATATCTAATAAGCGGAGGTAATAAAGAAAAATGGTTCATAATATCTCTATCACGCCCAAAGTTGTTCACATAAAAAAACGTGTGTAGAGGGTCTGTAAAATAAGAAACTAATCTCTCTAATATTTTAGACATATTTTGATTTAAAAAATCTAGGTCTTTTGTTTCTAGAATTTCTTGGAACTCTCTATAGTTTTCCACAATCACAGGGTTAAGATTAAAAAGGTTCTCCATCGCTTTTATATAATAATTTAAAACCTTTAAAAATACATCACCTTGTATTTGTGGCGTATTTGTGTTAGGGTCTATATTAATCCCTAAATAGTCAAACGCTTTCATTTTATTTTCTACTGACATCTGGTTTAATAAGTTACTAAACATATCATTAGTAAATTTTAAAATTAAATCATTCGGCACTTCTATATCTCTCTTAAATTTAACTTCTATATTATCCATAAAAGTATTTTCTCCTATCTTATATTATCTTATATTATCTTATATTATATTATATTATATTATATTATTTTATTTTATTTATAAGCCTTACCCCAATACACCATTTTATCCGCTGGTTTA
>JAWXUY010000167.1:0-4375 GCA_044425885.1 bacterium
GAGAAATGCCAACGATGGGAGAAATGCCAACGATGGGAGAAATGCCAACGATGGGAGAAATGACTCAACAAGAGCCTATAGTTCAACTTGTAGTGCAAGAAGATTTTTCTAATTATGTACAAAGCGTAGAGGTAGCTCCTACTAACTCTACTATATATGTAAATAGTACGTTAGTAAGTGTTGACGCTTATAAGATAAACGACAATAACTTTATTAAACTACGTGATTTAGCATGTATGTTAAATAACACTAATAAAAACTTTGAAGTAACTTGGAATAACGAAGCTCAAGCGATAGAAATGTTATCTAATAATACTTATACTGTTGTTGGGGGAGAGATGGTTCAGTCTGATGGTAGCTCAAAAACTGCTACTTTAAACCAATCTCAAATTTACGTAGATGGTGAAGTAGTGACATTAGTAGCTTATAAAATAGATGATAATAACTTCTTTAAGTTAAGAGATATAATGGAAATATTTGACGTGGCTGTTGGCTGGGAAGCTTCTACAGATGCAGTCACTTTAAATACTTCTAGTAGCTATGAAACTACAGAAACTACTACACAAATTCCAGTTAATCAGCCACAACAAGGACAAATTCCAGAAATGGGTGAAAGACCAGAAGGTGAAATGCTAGAAGGACAACTTCCACAAATAGGTGAAATGCCAGAGGGTGGTATGAGCATGATGGAAAGTACTTATACTGTGAAAGAAGCACAAGCGATAGAGCAAAAACTACTTGAAGATGTTGGTTATAGTGCTTGGCCTAATGGATATCCTATAGTTGACACAAACCAAACTACGTTTTATTCTAATGATGCTATTATAAGTGAGCCAGCCAAGGGTGAGAATTTCTATGGACAAGATGCTACTTATAGTGGTAATCAGCAAAGTTATACTAATAATGGTGATGGAACTATTACAGATAACATAACTGATTTAATGTGGCAACAAGATCCAGGTGAGAAAATGACTTGGGCAGAGGCTGTAGATAACTTAGATGCTTTTAACGAGCAAGCTTTAGGTGGTTATTCGGATTGGAGAATTCCTACTATGAAAGAGTTATATTCTCTAGTAGATTTCTCTAGTAATACTGGTACTAGCTCAAGCGCTTCTACTCCTTATATTAATACGGATTATTTTAAATTTACTTATGGTGATGAGGCTGGTGAAGCTAGATTTATTGATTCGCAGATATTAACTTCTACTATTTATGGTTCTACTACTCTAGGAGATTTTACAACTGTATTCGGTTTTAATTTCGCAGATGGTAGAATTAAAGGGTATGAAATAGATAAAGATTTTTATTGCTATTATGTAAGAGGTAATACTAACTATGGTCAAAATATATTCATAGATAATGAAGATGACACAATCGCTGATTTAGCTACTGGCTTGATGTGGACTCAATATGATTCTGGTTATTATAATGCTGGTGATTTAGGTGATGGCACTATGGACTGGGAAAGCGCTTTAGCTTGGGCAGAACAAATGAACGAAGAAAACTTCTTAGGTTATTCAGACTGGAGAGTACCTAACGTAAAAGAGCTTCAAAGTTTAACAGATTATTCTAATTCTCCAATTGTTACAGGTAAGCCAGCTATGAATGAGTTATTTAATTGCACTGAAATAGTTAATTACTTTGGTGAGAGAGATTGGGGCTTCTATTGGTCAAGTACTACGCATGATGATTTAAGTGCTAGTGATACTAGATATGGAGCAGGTAGCTACGTTGTATTTGGGAATAGTTTAGGTGAGATGAACGGCAATACGTTAGATGTACATGGTTCAGGAGCTCAAAGAAGCGACCCTAAGACTGGAAGTCGTGATGAATATCCAGCTCCAGACCCAAATGCTCCTCAAGGTGATGAGCAAAGAGTATTTAATATGGTAAGATTAGTAAGAGATGGACAATTTATGGTAATGGGTCAATAATACAAAATTATACAATAATCAAAAACGCTTATCTTTAGTTTAGGGATAGGCGTTTTTTTGGTGAAGTTTATTGGGTTGCAAGCAATGGTTTCGTAGTTGCAACACCTAGTTTACAAGAATTTTTATAAATTTAAATACTTGTTGGTGGTACGCAACTTGCAAATTTGTTATTATTATTAGAGCATAGATAATATAAATTAAATTTAAGAAAGGATAATAATAAATAACAATGATGACATTAGGAGAAAGAATTCAGAAACTAAGAAAGTATAATAATCACTCTCAAGAACAACTTGCAGAGGCTTTAGGTATATCACGACAGGCAATCTCAAAGTGGGAGAGTAATCAAGGGCAACCAGAGATTAGTAATATAATAAAACTAGCAGAAGTCTACAACATAACTACTGACTATATATTATTAGGAAAAGAAGATTTAAAGGAAGATGAAGTAATAGAACAAATTAAGATTAATCAAAAAGAGTTAGCTAGTCAAGATGTAGTAAGATATCCACTAATAAGTTCAAAAGCTATTAGTATTATAGCAGTCATATCAGCAACTGCTTTTATAACATTTTGTTTTATTACTGCTTTAAGGCTACTCGCAATATTTTTTTAGATAAATAAAATAAAATAAAATAAAATAAATAAGTATATGTGTTAAAATAACATACGCTTATTTTTTATTTTATGTTATGTTATGTTATGTTATGTTATGTTATGTTATGTTATTTAAAAGAATATTCAATTCCAGTACCACAAGCAATAATATATTGGCTATCTTCACCAAATGTAAATAATCGCCAAAGTTCCACACTCTCGCAAAAGCAATCTGAGAACGTCTCTAAAATAACGCCGTTATCAAATACTATTTTTAAATCAAATAGTTCACTTATTTCAACTGTTTTGACAATCATACTATTCATAAGCACGGTATTTTGTTGTAAAATAGCAACTTTTTCATCATAAAAATTTTCACCTTGAACGTCAAAGTCAAAATTTTCAGGTCTCTCTACGCCACCATATGGATTAAAAACATCTCCGTAACCAATACGTAAATCAAGATTTGTAGGTTGGTATATTCTAAAATTTGACTGTAGATGTAAAGCATATTTTGCTCTTGTTACTTGTTCGCCCCTATGATTTGTAACTGAAATTAAATCACCAAGACCAATCCAACAAAACATATAAGCACGTCCTATATATTGAAACTTTTTTCCAACTAGTTCTTCTAGTCTTAACATATTTTACCCTTTCTTATTTATGGTTTTATTTTATAGTAATAGTAATAGTAATAGTAATAGTAATAGTAACATAAAATAGATAGTTGAACAATCATTTTTTCAGCTGGATTTGACTGAAAAATAACTAAGCTTGTTAAATAATTAATAATAAATTAAATAATGTCACAAACAAAGTGACAAATTTAAGATTTGTTTAGCTTGAAAAAATTTCTAGTTTAGTATATGATGTAAATGTAAATAATAATTAGTTAGCACAAAATTGAAGTATTGACATAATAAATTAAATGTAAATTAAGTTAAAATTAATAAAATATAAATCAATTAGTGTAAATAAAATTATAAAAATTTTTTAAAGAAGGAGTGATTCTTATGAACGAAATAATGAATAAAGTTCAGAAGTTTGGTAAATTTCTAAGTGGAATGGTTATGCCAAACATCGGTGCATTCATAGCATGGGGACTTATTACTGCTCTGTTTATTGATACTGGATGGTTTCCAAATCCAGAATTAGCAGAGATAGTGTCACCTATGTTAACGTACGTACTACCTCTACTTATCGCCTATAATGGTGGTGGGATGGTTGCTGGAAATCAACGAGGTTCAATTATAGCTGTAATTGCGACTATCGGGGTTATTTGTGGAGCAGATATCGCAATGCTCATCGGGGCAATGGCTATGGGTCCTTTTGCGGGTCTTGTAATCAAAACATTTGATAAAGCAGTAGATGGTAAAATTCCTACAGGATTTGAGATGCTTGTAAACAACTTCTCAGTAGGTATATTAGGTATGATACTTGCAATCTTTGGTTACTATGGAATAGGACCAATTATTCAAGGAGCTACAGGAGTTCTTGAAGGCGGGGTTCGTGTAATAGTAGACTTAGGTATATTACCTTTAGTTTCTTTATTTATAGAACCAGCGAAAGTATTATTCTTAAACAATGCAATTAATCATGGTATATTAACACCAATCGGTATAAACGATGTTGAGAACTTAGGTCAATCAATAATGTTTTTACTTGAATCAAATCCAGGACCAGGTCTTGGGGTATTACTTGCATATTGTGTATTTGGTAAAGGAGATAGTAAAGAGTCAGCAACAGGGGCTACTATTATACATTTTTTTGGAGGTATCCAAGAAATATATTTCCCATATGTACTTATGAATCCAATACTTATAGTAGCGCCAATAATAGGTAGT
>JAWXUY010000168.1:0-4326 GCA_044425885.1 bacterium
AAGTGCTTTAGAAAAGCTTTTAAATCTAAAGTGGAATTATTTAGTTATACCTGAAATAGATGATGATAGTCTTACTTTTGTTTCAGCTTGGATTAAAGAGCAACGTGCAAAGCAAAAAACTTTTAAAGTTGTATTACCCAAATTATAGCGGTGACCACGAGGCGATTATTAATTTTACAACTGATAATATTAATTCAAACCTTTCAGATACGCCTTTTTCAACTGCTGAGTATTGTGTTAGAATTGCTGGTATGTTAGCAGGGCTTTCTTTAACCAGAAGTTCAACTTATTTTGTCTTTAATGATATTGTAGATGCTTACGTGCCAACTGATGATGCTAGTGCCAGAATTGATAAAGGCGAATTTATTATTATTTATGATAGTGAAAACTTTAAAGTTGGACGTGGTATAAATAGTCTGACTACTTTTACTACTGAGCATGGTGAAGATTTCTCATAGAAGATTTAGATATGATTAATTATATGTAACGGAGTGTATATTTATGTTAACAATAAGAGGTAATAAAACGCTAAGTGGTACTTGGGGTGAAGTTTGGGTAGATGGTGATAAAATTTTTGAATGCTCCAAGATAGAACAAAAAATAACAGCAAACCATGAAGACGTTCAGTTAGGGCTTGATGTTGATAGCAAGATAGTTGGGCTTAAATGCGAGTTTACTCTCACTAGTTGAGGTAGTAAATAATTTAGATTCAACAGCTCAAATTCAGCCCTTTCAGCGAAACAAGGGAAAGTTATAGATGAGAAAATAGCTGATAACCCCCAAGTTGGGGAACTAGTACTTATTTTGTTATTCTTGGTAATAATATAGCAAGTGGTAACAGAGCAAGTGTCTTCGGATATGATAATGGAGCGGAGGATTCTACTTCAAGAGCTTTTAAAAAATGGACTAAGAATAACAAATTCTAGACTAGTTTATGGCGGTATATATTATAATAGCGGGGCTGATTACGCTTAATTTTTTGAGTGGCTAGATGAGAATCCAAATAAAAAAAATAGAATAGGGATTTTTGTTTGTGTATAAGATTGCAAAATAAAGCTAGCTGAAAGCAATAATGATAATATAATTGGGCGGTTAGCGGTGTAACTTGTAGTATAATTGGTGATGCTCAAGCAGATGAGTGACACGGCAAGTACTCAAGAGATTTATTTGGTAGATTAGAGTATTAATGGATTGATGTGTAACATGAGATAGTAAAAGGTATTGATGATGAAGGCAATGTAATAATAGAAAAAGAGGTTAAGCAAGAGTATCATATGAAACTTAATCCACTTTAAGACCCCGAAAATCCTAATATCCCACGTGCCCAACGTCAAGAATGTGATATAAGGAAAATTAATCTTGATAGATAATGGTACTTGTAGTATTAGTGATTATTAAACTGAAAGTATTTGTGGTATAGCTAATAAATTATTAGATAACAGCGGTTTTATGGTTTTATAACGATTAGATTATACACATATAAAAATATTAAAAATATAATAAATATAATAAATATAATAAAAGTAGGTAGTTCTTATGCAATTAGAGATACTTATAGCGATTTTAACAGGAGTAATGGATGTACTTGTCTTTCAGTAGAACCGTGAGAAAGACGTAGAAGTAGAGGCAAAGTGGAGAGGTAATATTGACATAAAGCTTGACTTAATCCTCCAACTCCAAGTTGAAGTCTATAAATTAGCCGATATAATAGGCACGTTTGAGAGGGAGGACTGTCACCCTTGAGAATAGCACTAAAGTTTGCCATAGGCGATTAGGTGACTTGAGTAATAATAGTAAAGTCAATTTAACAAAGCATTAGGGTAATCAACTTGTACTTGATTTTAAAGATATTATAAAAGTAAGCATAAAGCAGTTTTACGGCATAGAAATCAACGATTGATTTTTTACCGCTTAAATCATATGCTAAGATTGTTGAAGATAATGCTTTAACGATAGATTGGGCAGAGGTGGTTGATAAATCGGAGCTTAATTATATTATAGGTAATCCTGAATTCTTGGGAAAAAAAGAACAGACAAAAGAACAAAAAGCCGATTTGGTTGCTTGTTTTGATGAGAAAACTAAAAAGGTTAGTAATTTAGATTATGTTTGTGGTTGGTATATTAAAGCTTCTAAGTTCATACAGAACTCTAATATAAGAGTTGCATTTGTTTCAACCAATAGTATAACTCAAGGAGAGCAACCAGCTATATTATGGACTGAAATGTTTAAGCATGATATAAATATTAATTTTGCTTATAGAACTTTTAATTGGTCTAGTGAAGCTACAGAAAAAGCTAAAGTTCATTGTGTTATTATAGGGTTTTCGACTATAAATACTAAAGATAAGTTATTATTTTCAGATGATAGTATAAAAAAAGTATCTAATATAAATCCTTATCTTATAGATGGTGAGAATGTTTTAATACTATATAGGAATAAACCTCTTTATAATGTTTCAAAAATAACTAGAGGTAGTGAGCCAAATGATGGTGGATATTTAAGTAATTATACTGAAGAACAAATGCTTGAAATTACCTCTAACTATCCTGAAAGTAAAAAGGTTTTGTATTTGGCTTGATGGTGTATCTCCTAATGAGTATTGCAATATATATCCTATTATGAATGCTATAGAAAATGTTAAAAGTCATAGATTAAGTAGTAGTAGTGTATCTGCTAATAAAAAAAATGATTTCTCTACAGTATTAAGAGAATAAAGATAAAGATAAAGATAAAGATAAAGATAAAGATAAAGATAACTATGCTCAAAATAAATTTATAGTAGGTAATTAATATATAATATAAAAAAATCTTAGATATTTTTCAGATAAGAAATTTAGCTAAGATTTTTTATTGATTTGTGAAAAAATTATCAAAATAATAGTTAAAATTTTGTCAGTTTTAGCTATTATTACAAACTTTTTCTAAATTTAATCTTAAAATAATAAAATATAACTATTCTCTTTATACATTTTAAAAAATATTAAATATTGTCACCTATTAACTTTGTATGAATTTTATATTTATTGTATAATAAATATATGTATATTACACATTTATCGTACAAATTATATTAATTTTTAACTTTATTGACATCTATTATTTACAGTGCTATAATCTGCTCTATTGATTAAATAAAAAAAATTAAAAAATTAAAAAATAAAAATAAAACAAGAAAAGGAATATTAATATTATGAAAAGAAAAATTTTATTAGCAACTTTAACTCTTTCTATGGCTACATCTTCAGCATCTCAAATTATGGCTAACACTTATACAAATCAAACATCTTACAATTTAAATACTCAAAAATCTATACATCAAGTAGATAACTTAGACTTTGGCGTAGGTTATGGTATAGAGTGGGAAGATGGAGTATTTGCACCTTTCGCTGATATGGGCGCTTGGGTAAGTGATGCAAACTATTCTAATAGTGGAGCATTGGACTTAGGTACTATTATGGCTGAAACAGGTACTAAATATTTTAACTTAGGTTTTATAAATGCTGTTGATAGCACAGTGGACGCAAATGGAGTATTAAATTGGGGATTTGGTGGTTACCAAGTTTTAAACGAAGATAATGGATCTTCAAATGCTCAGTATCAAGGTATAAAACAAGCTATGTTAGATGTTCGTAATCAAGGTGGCGATGTAGTATTATCTATAGGTGGACTTGATGAAAGAAACTTTTTTCAATATACAACTGACTTAGATGTTTTAGTTAATACTTATATAGAAATTATAGATGGTTTTAACTTAACTCGTATAGATCTTGATATAGAAGGTGGGGCACAAGGTTATTCAATGAATACTTTAAATGCTCAAGCTATGAAAATAGTTCAGGAAAAAACTGGTATTGAAGTAGTTCTTACTTTACCAGTATTACCTACTGGTTTAACTGAGAGTTTAGGCTTACCTACAGTTCAAGCTTATTTAGATGCTGGAGTTGATGTAGAAGTAGTAAATATTATGGCTATGTGCTATGGATCTTATTATGATGATTATGCAGTAGGCTCATTTCAAGCAATAGATTCGACTATGAGTCAATTAAAAGATGCTTATGCAAAAGTAGGTATTTTTTTAACAGATGAAGAAGCTTATAATAAAGTAGGTATTACTACTTCAATAGGTTTTGAAGGTTCTTCTCACCCTATATTTACTGTAGATGATTCAAAATTAGTAGTAGATTATGCTGCTGAAAAAGGTATTAACTTTGTATCTTTTTGGTCAATTAATCGTGACTCACAAACTCAATCTAATGCAGGTATTTATGGGCAGTATGAACATACTAATATTTATTTAGGGTTTGAAGACTCTGTTGTTATGCCAG
>JAWXUY010000169.1:0-4313 GCA_044425885.1 bacterium
AGCGTAACTGGTATAGTCCCCTTTTGACTGCCTGTTATGCTAGCAAGCACTATAAATGCAAATACTACACCGCTTGCTCCTCTCAAGCTTACCCTTGGAAAAAATATAAAGTTTAATAATCCTGTAACAAATGCAACTAATAGTATTATTTGTATTAAACCTTTTGAGCCATACTTCTCCTCTAACATCGGTCCTGTAATCAATAAAGATGTTATATTACCAAAATAATGTGAAAAATTAGAATGCCCCGCTACGTGCCCAAAAAGTCTAAAATAAGTCAAAGGGTCTGTAAACGATGACCTATAAACAGAAAACATACTATTTACTACTTTCCCAGATAAGATAGTATCTAAAACTAATACAATGCTACATAGTGCTATAAACCCTAGCAATGCTGGAGAATTATTCACTATTTTATAATTAAATATCTGCAAATCTATCAAACCCTTTCTTTTAATATATTAATATTAATATTAATATAATTACTAGTTATAAGAAACTAATTTATAACCAGCCTCTTCTATAGCTATTTTTAAGTTATCTAACAACGTGTTATTATTTATATCTCCATTCACTACTGCTTGTTTTTTATCTAAGTCAACCTCAACCTCAGATATCTCGTTTACCTCTAATAAAGCCTTTTTTACGTGATTTACGCAATGCATACACATCATACCTTCTATATTTAAATTTATCATTTTATCATTCTCCTTTATTATTATATTATTATTTATATCATCACTATTATTATTACTTAAAGTGATGTTACTCTTAAAATCTTTTAGTCTTAATGCGTTTAGTACTACAAATATACTACTAATACTCATCGCAAAAGCCCCAAACATCGGTGTTAGTTTAATCCCAAATGGCAAGTAGAATATCCCACAAGCTAGTGGTATCCCCAAGCAATTATAAAAAAATGCCCAAAATAAATTCTGTTTTATATTCTTTATTACTCTTTTACTTAGTCGAATAGATGTAACTACTGAATTTAAATCATCATTCATTAGTATTATATCTCCGCTCTCTATCGCTATGTCAGTTCCATTTGCCATTGATATCCCTACATTGGCACTTATAAGAGCTGGAGCGTCATTTATTCCATCTCCGACCATAGCTACTTTTTTACCTTGCTCTTGATATTTCTTCACAATTAATTCTTTATCTTGCGGTAAAACTTCAGCTATAACATCGTCTAGTAATAACTCTTTTGCAATAAAATTAGCAGTCTTTTTGTTATCGCCAGTTACCATTAGAACCTCTAACCCCAAGTTTTTCAAATCAAGTATAGCTTGCTTACTTCCCTCTTTTATCTCGTCTGCTACTGCTATAATACCAAGCAATTTATCTTCACTTGCAAATATAAGCGGTGCTTTTCCTTGAGATGCTAACTCATCTATTTTATTTTTATAAGCTTTATAATTAGCATTACTCAAAAAATCTTTAAAATTTTCTTTTAGGAGCGCTTCATTACCTCCCATATATAATACGTTGTCGCAAACTCCCATTACTCCTCTACCCAAAACTGCTCTGAAATTATTTATTTCAAGTTCTTCTATGTTTTGACTTTTAGAATAATCGTATATGGCTCTCCCTAATGGGTGTTCGCTTTGTTTCTCTAAGCTAGAGGCTATCTCAAGTAATCTAGTATTATTAACACTACTATCAAGAACTATTATATCTGTCACCTGAGGTTGCCCTTTAGTAATCGTACCTGTCTTATCTAATATAATAGTATTAAGATTATGTGCCGTTTCTAGTGCCTCGCCAGATTTTATTAATATTCCGTTTTCTGCTCCTTTTCCAGTCCCTACCATTATTGCCACTGGAGTCGCAAGTCCTAAAGCACAGGGACAAGAAATAACCAAAACAGTTATAGCGAATGACAAGCTCATCTCAAATGTGTATCCCATTAAAAGCCATACTATCCCTGTCAAAATAGAAATAGTTATAACGATAGGCACAAAAATGCCAGAAATCTTATCTGCTAATTTTGCGATAGGCGCTTTAGAGCTTGAAGCATTCTCTACCAGTTCCACTATCTGTGAAAATATAGTCTCGCTCGATACTTTACTTGCCCTAACTTTAATAAAGCCGTTTTTATTTATAGTAGCTCCTATTACTTTATCACCTATATTTTTCTCCACAGGTATACTTTCTCCTGTTATAGCTGACTGGTCTATAAATGTACTACCAAAAATTATTTCGCCATCTATAGGAACAGATGTGCCCGGCTTTATTATCACTATATCTCCTACAATAATTTCTGAGCAATCTTTCTCTAATACTTCACCATTTATCTCTACCAAAGCTGTTTTAGGTGCTAAATCTATTAATTTCTTTAGTGCCTCACTAGTTTTACCTTTACTTTTTGCTTCAAAAAATTTTCCTAGTGTGATAAGACTTAAAATAGTAGCACAAGACTCAAAGTATAAATCCATATGATACCTAGAAATTAGCTCCATATCTGAATTACCTAGACCGTATCCAATTCTATAAATAGCGAATATGCCATAAAATAAAGAAGCTGTTGAGCCTATCGCAATAAGACTATCCATATTGGGATTTTTTTTAAATAAAGCTTTAAATCCATTGAAAAAATAGCTTCTATTGACATAGCAAATAGGTATAGTTAATAGGAATTGCGAGAAACTAAAGGCAATAGCGTTAGAATGCCCTTTTAAAAAAGCTGGGAGAGGCATTCCCATCATATGCCCCATTGATATATACATAAGTGGGACAAGAAATAAAAAAGAAACTTTTAAGCGTAAAATAAAATCATTAAATTCATCGGTGATAATATCACTAGTTGAGTTGGTATTAATAGAAGTTTTGGTGTTACTATTTACTAAACTAGCTCCATAACCTACGTCTTTAACAGCTTTTATAATATCTTCACAGCTTAGCTTCTCCTCATCAAAAGAAACTTGCATACTATTAGTAAGTAAGTTTACGTTTAAAGTTTCTATTCCAGAAAGAGTATTTACTGCTTTATCAACCCTTGAGCTACAAGCTGAACAAGTCATTCCTGTTATATTAAATTTATATTGCATAAGAAATGCCCCCTTTATATATATAATAAATTAAAATAAAATATTTTATTTTAATTATTTTTTGAGTATAACACAAATTTTATTAATAATCAATATTATATTTAAGGAGTTAACATCAAAATAATATCAAGTAAAATAAAACAGCATAAAAGACAATAATAATTTACAAATTAATATTTTACACAATTTTTACAAAGATTATACCTTAAGGTGCTAGAAGTAAATAATAAGTGTTTGTATAATAAGCCTAACAAAAAAAATAAAAAAATAAAAAAATTATTATAAATTATTATTTGTTATTTATTATAAGGATTAAAGGAGATTATTATTATATGAAAAAATTTTTAAATGTTTTGGCAGTTGGATTATTGTCTATGGTTATGTTGACAGGTTGTGGTAGCTCTGATGACTCTGGTTCTTCAGCTAGTAGTAATGGCTCAGACGTTTCTGGAAAAGTAGTACTAAATGGCTCAACTTCAATGGAAACTCTTTCAAGCGCCTTTATAGAAGTTTTTGCAGACATAAATCCTAATATACAAGTTACTGCCGAGTTTACAGGCTCTAGCGCTGGTATAGAATCTCTCTCGACTGGAATGGCAGATATTGGTAATGCATCTAGAGCTTTAAAAAATGAAGAATTAGCAGTAGGTATAATAGAGAATATAGTAGCGATGGACGGTATAGCTATAATAGTAGACCCAGCAAATGAAATTGATAGTTTAACTATGGACGAATTAGTTGATATATACGAAGGTAATATCACTAACTGGAGTGAGCTTGGTGGAGTTGATATGGGTATAGTTGTAATAGGTAGAGAATCTGGTTCAGGTACAAGAAGTGCTTTTGAGGAAATTTTAGGAATTAGTAACCCAGCATACGCTCAAGAAATAGACTCGACAGGGGCAGTAGTAGGGAAAGTAGAAACAACTCCAGCTACAATCGGATATGTATCGCTTGATGTACTTGAAGATTCTTCTGCTAAAACTTTAGCTTTAGAAGGAGTACAACCAAGTATAGCTAATATAAAAAATAACTCTTATTCTTTAGCTAGACCATTTGTAATGGCAACTAACGGAGAAATTAATGAACAAACTCCAGCAGTACAAGAGTTCTTTGAATTTATAGACAGTAGCGAAGGACAAGAAATTATAGAATTAGTAGGACTTGTAAGTTTAAAATAATGCTTACTTAACTTAACATATATGTATATAACCTATAGTAGTTATTTAAAAATAGCTCTATAGGTTATTATGCTATAAT
>JAWXUY010000170.1:0-4286 GCA_044425885.1 bacterium
TAGAAATTTAATTAGTGTATTTTTATATTATTTTTTTGTTGTTAAAGTTTTTTATTTGTGATATAATTATTAAAATTATAGAAATATAAACTAAAATTATAATTAATTAAAATTAAATTTAAACTAAATTCAAACTAAATTGGAGGGCTTATTAATATGGCTAAATTAAACGAAAATTATTTAAATCTAAAAGAAAGTTATCTTTTTGCAGATATCGCTAAAAGAGTTAATCTTTTTGCTGAGCAAAATCCAGATAAAAAAGTTATTAGACTTGGTATAGGCGATGTTACAAAGCCTTTAAACAAAACTGTTATACAAAATCTACATGATGCTGTAGACGAAATGGCTAATGAAGCAACTTTTAAAGGTTATGGTCCAGAGCAAGGTTATGCTTTTTTAAGAGAGTCTATCCAAGCTTATTACAAAACTAAAGATATTAGCGTAGATGCTGATGAAATATTTGTAACAGATGGTGCTAAGTCTGATACTGGAAATATTACAGATTTATTTGCAGTAGATAACATTGTTTTAATTCCAGATCCTGTTTATCCTGTCTATGTTGATACTAATATTATGAATGGCAGAAACATAGTTTATTTAGATGCTAACAAGTCTAATAATTTCTTACCTCTACCAGACGAAAGTCAACAAGCAGATTTAATTTATATCTGTTCGCCTAATAATCCAACAGGTGCAACTTACAACAAAGACCAATTAAAAACTTGGGTTGATTATGCTATCAAGCAAAATGCTATAATCTTATTTGATAGTGCTTATGAGTGTTTTGTAAGTGATGACTCGCTTCCTACTAGCATATTTGCTATAGAAGGTGCTAAAAAATGTGCTATAGAATTCTGCTCTTTATCTAAAACTGCTGGTTTTACTGGTACAAGATGTGGTTATACTGTAGTTCCTAAAGAGCTTATTATGAAAGGCTCTAACGGAGAAGAAATGAGCTTAAATAAAATGTGGAACAGAAGACAGACTACTAAGTTTAATGGTGTACCTTATATTATTCAAAAAGCAGCTGACTCTGTATTCTCGCCAGAAGGTATGAAGATGTCAAAAGAAACTATAGAGTATTATAAGCAAAATGCCAAAACAATTTCTTCTACGATGGAAGAATGTGGTATAAATTATTATGGTGGAGTAAACTCGCCTTACATATGGTTTGAATGTCCAGATAATATGGGTTCATGGGATTTCTTCGACAAGATGTTAAATGATATAGCAGTAGTAGGTACTCCAGGAGTTGGGTTTGGTAAAAATGGAGATGGTTATTTTAGATTGTCTTCATTTGGTAGCCATGAAAACACTGCTGAAGCGATGGAAAGATTTAAAAGTGCGTTTAAAAAATAATTAATAATATAAAATTAGTTGAAAAATAAAAATAGCGGGTTTGATTTAAAAATAATTAAGTTGAATTCGCTATTATTTTATTATTATTTTATTATTATTTTATTATTATTTTATTATTGTGTTTTTTAGATTATTATGTTAAAATTAATTTGAAAAAAAAATATAATTTGGTTAAATTAACAAAAAAATAAAGAAAGGTTAAATGGGTGTGACTTAACTTATGAAAAATATTTTAAAAATTGGTAGTTTAGTGATTGGTTTATTAGCTATATTTTTATATTATTATATTTATCTACCTGTTATCAACATACATTCTTCGGGGCTATGGATATTTGTTATAAGTCTTATTTTTATAGGCTCTGGCGTATATAGGACTATTAAATTTAACTCTTATGACCCAAAAATATTAAAGTCTATGTATATAACTGGTGGTGCTCTAATAGCTATTTATATGATAGGTAGCGTTTTGTCTAGTCCTATTATAAATGCTAAAAAATATCAAGCTTTAATTAATATAACAGACAGTGATTTTAATAGTGACATAAAAGAAATCTCTTACAGTGAAATACCTATAGTGGATAAAGCCACTGCTATTAATTTAGGCTCAAGGGAAATGGGCAGTATGGTAGATTTAGTATCACAATTTGAAGTGAGTGATTTATATACTCAAATAAATTATAATCAAAAGCCAACTAGGGTTACTCCTCTAGAATATGGAAATTTATTTAAGTGGTTCACCAACAAAAAAGAAGGTATCCCTGCTTATATGAGCATTGATATGGCGACTCAGGACATAAATCTAATTATGTTATCAGACGGAATAAAATACTCTTTTTCAGAGCCTCTTAACAGAAATGTAAACAGGCATTTAAGGTTTAATTATCCTACTTATATATTTGATACGATAAATTTTGAAATAGATGATAATGGTATTCCTTACTGGGTTTGTCCAGTCAGAACGTACACAATAGGGCTATTTGGTGGTCCAGTTATTAAAAAAGTTATTTTATTAAATGCTATAACAGGTGAGTTTATAGAATATGAAATAGAAGAAATTCCACAGTGGATAGATACTGTCTACTCAGCTAATTTATTAGTAGATTATTATAATTATTATGGAACTCTCAAAAATGGATTTTTTAACAGCATATTAGGTCAAAAAGGCGTTCTAAGAACAACTAATGGTTATAATTATATTGCCATGAATGACGATGTATATGTGTACACTGGTATAACTTCTGTAAGTGCAGACCAGTCAAACGTTGGGTTTGTATTAATGAATCAGCGTACTGCCGAAACCAAGTATTATACTATCTCTGGGGCTCAAGAAACTTCCGCTATGGCATCGGCTCAAGGGCAAGTACAGCATCTAGGTTACACTGCTACTTTCCCTATTTTATTAAATATATCAGACCAGCCAACTTATTTCATGGCTCTAAAAGATTCAGCGGGGCTTGTAAAAAAATACGCAATGGTTAATATAGAAAAATATCAAATAGTAGCCACTGGCGACACTGTCCTTGAGTGCGAGGAAAACTATATAAAATTAATGCAAGACAATAATATAGAAGTAAGCGAGCATAGTAATTTAGGTGATTTAGATGCTTTAGAGGTCTCGGGCAAGATAACTTATCTAGAGTATATTATAGTAGATGGCAACACGAATATAGTAATGCAATTAGACAGTGATACTAGCCAGTTTTATTTATTGCCGATTAAGACAGATTTAAGTGATTTGACTATTTTAAATTACAGGCTTAACAATTTTGTTTTAATAAATTATTATGAGCAAGGTGCTTATAATCTAGTAGTAAGTATAGATTAAATATAGATTAAATATAGATTAAATATAGATTAAATATAATTTATTTTATTTAGTTATTTTATATCACTTTTACTTAATTATTTATATATAATATATATATAGACAAATTATTAAAAATATTTTATAATATTTTAGGTAAAATAAATTTAATTTAATATTTTATATATTTTAATAGGAGGTGGCAAATTAATTGCTTATAGTAAAAAAATTTGGAGGTAGCTCTGTAGCTAATGCTGAAAGAATACAAAATGTAGCTAAGCGCATAGTAGATGAATATGACAAAGGTAACAAGGTTATTGTAGTACTCTCTGCACAAGGTGATACTACAGATGATTTAATAGAAAAAGCAAAAGAACTTAATCCTCGTGCTTCTAAAAGAGAAATGGATATGTTATTATCAACAGGTGAACAGCAGTCAGTCGCTTTAATGTGCATGGCTATACATGCTCTAGGTTATCCAGCAATATCTTTAAATGCTACGCAGTGTCAAATAAGTTCAACTTCTACTCATGGAAATTCAAGAATAAAGTCAATAAATTCAAGCAGAATAAATGCTGAATTAGATAAAGCCAATATAGTAATTATAACAGGTTTCCAAGGCATAAATAAGTTTGGGGATATAGCTACTTTAGGGCGAGGAGGCTCAGATACTTCTGCCGTTGCTTTATCTGCTAGCCTAAAAGCTGATAAATGTGAAATATTTACAGATGTAGATGGTGTCTACACTGGAGACCCTAGAATTATAAAAGGTGCTAAAAAATTAAAAGAAATAGGTTATGATGAGATGTTAGAGCTAGCATCTTTAGGAGCAAAAGTGCTTCATAATCGTTCTGTGGAGCTAGCTAAAAAATATAATGTAAATCTAGTAGTACGCTCAAGTTTAAATGATAGTGAGGGTACTATAGTAAAAGGAGGACTACTAGTGGAAAAAATGTTAGTATCAGGGGTAGCAGTAGATAAAGATGTCTCAAGAATATCTATTGTAGGAATACCAAATGAGCCAGGAATGGCTTACAAGTTATTTTCTCTATTATCAAAAAATGATATAAGTGTAGATATAATACTGCAATCAATAGGCAGAGAGGGCACAAAAGATATTTCT
>JAWXUY010000171.1:0-4265 GCA_044425885.1 bacterium
ACCTTCTGTATGTAGCATATTTTCTTTAATGTATGATAGCTCTTTTTCCGATAATTTATCAGAAAATCTTTCCATAATATACTCTAGTGTAATAGCAATATTAAATATTTCTTCTTCTGTTAATTTGTCGTTTCTTATGTCAATTACTTTAGTCCATTTATCTAAATCTTTTCTAAACTCTAGCTCGTACTTATCTAGTAAATCCCTTAAATTTTCTCCGTATATCATATTTATACTTTCTAGATCTTCTAAATATTGTAAGTTTGATACATGATAATCTCTATATATGTAATTATCATATAAATCATATAAGTCATATTCGTCTACATCTACTCTATCTTCTTCGCTTTGAACTACTTCATATTTTTCAATTTCTTCTATAAAAAGCTCCTTTTTATTAGCCATATACTCATCTATAATTTCATTTATTATCGCTTCGTACATCTTTTTTGTCATATTAACGTATTTCTTATTAACAACAAAACATGAGCTACTACTATTCGTTACAAAGTCTGTTCTTATTTTCATACTTAATAATCCTCTCTTTTTTATTAAAATTCCGACATATAGTAACAAAAAAAGTTTGGTAACCTCTCCTCAAAAAAATTAGGTATACGTAATTCTATATTATGACACCAATAAATATGCCCAAAGTGTTTGATAAAAAGCTCTAAAACCCTTTCGTCATTAAGATTATGAATTTTATAACTCCTAAAATATATCTTATGTTCGTTAATATATTCTATTTCTTCTTCCGTTAATTTATAAAAAAATTCATATATAAGTATATCCAGCATAATATCCATAGTATCCATTTTTTCCATCGTTAACTTATCATTTTTTATATCAATTACTTTCATCAATTCAGCTAAATTTTCATCTCTTAATTTTATATCATATCTATCTGCTAAATCTCTTAAATCTACTCCGTAGGCATCATCTATTTTTTTTATCTCTCCTAACTTTAAATCGTTATATATATCTTCAATTTGTATATAACTTAAATCTAAACCTTCTTTATCTACATCTGTATACCCTATACTCTCCTTATCTTCGTCATAAAATAATCCATATTTTTCAATTTTTTCTATAAAAATCTCTTTTAGATATATCTTATAGTCTTCCATAGTGTCATTTATTATCGCTTCATACATCTCTTTTGTCATATTAACGTATTTTTTATTAACAATAAAACATGAGCTACTACTATTCGTTACAAAGTCTGTTCTTATTTTCATACTTAACAATCCTCTCTTTTTTATGCAAACATTGCCATATAATAACAAAAAAAGTTTGGTAATTTCTCATTAAGAAATTCAGGTATATATAATGAGCGATGGTCATACCAGTAAATATGCCCAAAGTATTTACTAAAAATCTCTACAACTCCTTTGTCGTTAAGATTATAAATTTCATAATCTTTATAATATCCGTTGTCTATACATATCTTATTTTCTTCAATATATAACTTTTCTTCTTCCGATAATTCATGAGAAAAATTTTCCATTATAGCCTCTAGTATAAGATCAACTTCTTCCATTTGTTCATTTGTTAATTCATCGTTTTTTATATCTATTACTTTCTTTAATTCATCTATATATTCACGGCTTAGTTCTAAGTCATATCTATCTGCTAACTTCCTTAAATCTACTCCGTAGGCATCGTCTATTTTTTTAATCTCTCCTAACTTTAAATCATTATATATATCTTCAAATTTTAAATAACTTAAATCTAATCCTATTTTATCTACGTCTATATACCCTATACTTTCCTTATCTTCGTCATAAAACAATCCATATTTTTCAATTTTTTCTATAAAAAGCTCTTTTTTATAGCTCTTATAATCGTCTATTATTTCATTTATTATCGCTTCGTACATCTCTTTTGTCATATTAACGTATTTTTTATTAACAATAAAGCATGAGCTACTACTATTCGTTACAAAGTCAGTTCTTATTTTCATAAATCCTACCCTTTTATCCTTTCGCACAACACAATACTTGGTTCTAATGGACACCCTCCCATACAATGCTCATTCTTATCGCAAGATGGACAGCCTATTCTAAGTTTATCCCTAAATCTCCTGAATTCTACGCTATCCCATGCCTCTTGTATAGTCTTATCCCTCGATAATTGTACTCCGTATTTCTGATTTATTCCATCAAATGAACATGGAACTGCTCTCATCTGTGAGTCTATATACATCGAATATCTACTTCCTTCGCAAGTATCTATACTCTGTTTATTAATACTATCGCACAAGTTAATAATCCCTGCAATAGAACAGCTATCAAATCCTATCTTAAAGCTAAAATCATTCTCGTCTATTAGCTTGAAAAACTCTCTAACTTTATTATTTGTTACTCCTAGCACCTCTATTTCTTCTCCTAGTCCTGTCGGCTTATGCAATAAAAATATTACTGCATTTATATTATCTGGAAATAAATTCTTAGTTAATCTTATAATCGCTTCTTCTATAGTGCTATTACTAAGCACATAGTGAATATTCGTCTTAACTCCAGCATTAATTAATTTGTTAATCGCCTCAGTAGTATATAATTGGCTCTCTATAAATTCACCGTCTTTTTTTATAAGTCTTGAGTACATAGAAACAGCAACAGCTCCGCAATATTTCTTACAAATATCCGCTTTTTCCTTTGTCATATTAAAGCCCGAAGTCGTAAAATTAGGAACAATCTCTTTTTCTCTCGTATAAGCTAATACTTCTTCAAAATTCTCATGACAATCTGGGTCACCTCGTCCGCCCAGCGCCACCTCAAAAACTTTATTCTCGCATTCGTCTATTATTATTTTATAATCTTCTAACCTAATATTTGGCTTAATAACATTAAGTCCATCTTGATAGCATTGAATACCTGCTTTTTGACAAAGTCTTTTGACTCCGTGTTCACAATGTCCCATTATGCCAATATCTATAAGATGTGGAAAGTCCGCCATAAACGGATCATAATTTATATTAAAACCTCTTATATACTCACCTGTATCAGTGTTAAACAAACTCTTGAATCTAGTTTTATCTTTTATAATTTTAATCATAATTTAATAATCTTTCTGTATTTTTGGTTGATGTATTTATTATTATTTTATTTTTTATCTTTTATCCCATATGTCCGCAGTAGTGTTCAAATAACTCTGGCAAAGCTTCTAAAATAAAGTCTGGTATATGGGATTCTAGATCATTAAAGGCATAGAGATATCCAAATCTATTGCCTATAATCTCTACAACTCCTTTATCATTTAAATCATAGCATTCCTCTTTATAACCATAGTTATTATCAATATATATCATATGTTCTTCCAAATATTTAGCTTCTTCCTTTGAATACACGCATATTCTTACAATAAAATCATCATATTCGTTGTATATCATATTATTTTGATGATTAAATTCCTCAAACTCCATATACTCATACCAATCCAGCACTTCGAAAGCGTCTCTTATATCTTCCTCCGTCAGTTTTTCTCTTATATCTATTGACAAGTAATAATGTAAATAATACGAAGATGTATTTTGAGGTGTCCAGTCATCACCATAATTATTAAAAGTTAAACCATACTTATCTTTTATCACTTTTAACTGTATACCTGTTAACTTTTCAAAAGGAAAAAAAATATTATCTTCCGATTGTTGAATACTATCTATATGTTTATCGTAGTATAAGCTATATTTATGACAATCTTTAATAAAAACTTCTCTTTTTGCCATATACTCGTCTACTACTTCATCTATTAGAGCTCCATATGTTTCTATAGTCAAATAATTATATTTTTTATTAACAATAAAGCTTGAGCTACTACTATTCGTTACAAAATCACTTCTTATTTTCATTTTTAAGTACTCCCCCCTTTTTAATTTATTATTATTTTTAATTATACAACAAATTATTATATAGTGCAATAAAATAAAATAACCCCATTATACATATAAAGTGGTACCTATGTCAAGGACATTATAAAAAAACTAAGTAATTAAAAGCTGATTTTTGTATTCAAGAGGAGTCAGCTTTTTCAGATTACATTGGCAACGATCGTTATTATAGTAATCCATATAATTATTTATAATTAATTGTAGTTCATCAAAAGTCTTACAATTTTTATAATCTATCTCATCTTTTATATGACCAAAAAATGATTCTTGAGGAGCATTGCATTATCCCAACAATTACCACACCTAGACATTAGAGTGTACTATATTTTTGGATTTTAACAAATTTTGAAATTTATAACTAATATAATTACTCCTT
>JAWXUY010000172.1:0-4265 GCA_044425885.1 bacterium
CATCTATTACTTATATTATAGATACTCTTTAATTTTTTATTCTTAAATATTAAAATAAAATTTATTAATAATAACTTTTATATTTTTTATAAATAAGTCTTAGTGTACTCATATATAGGTATAGGTCTTGAAAATACATAACCTTGTCCATATTCGCAACCGATACTTTTTAGCAACTCTATTTGTTCCTCTGTTTCTATCCCCTCACAAATTACTCTACAATTTAAATCTCTCGCAAGGTTAATTATATTCTTTAAGACTACCTCATCTTTAGTAAATTTGTGCGTATCCGTAAAATCTATATTCTCTAAAAAGCCTTTGTCTATTTTTAAAATATCTATATCTATATCTTTTAAAATCTGTAGTGACGAGTACGCAGTTCCGAAATCATCTATCGAAACTTTTATTTTAGGACGCTTGATATTATCTATAAAATACTTTAAAGTCTCTCTATCTTCGATAAATACACTTTCTGTCACCTCTAGCTCTATCAAGTCAACAGGTACTCTATATCTATCTATTAGCTCCATAACCTGATTTACAAAATTCTTATTCTGTATATGATTTCTAGAAACATTTAAAGATATTGGATAAACTTTAATATTTTTATCCAAGCATTCTCTTATATGCTCCATTACTTTTTGATAAATAATAAAGTCAAGAGTGCTTATAAAACCATTTCTCTCAAATAAAGGTATAAAACTATCTGGAAATATCATACCAGTTGGAGTTATCCATCTTACTAACGCTTCTGCTCCGCAAATTTTCATAGTTTTTAGGTCGAATTTAGGCTGTAGATATGGCACAAATTCGCCATTTGCTATAGCTTTCGATACGCTTGCTTCTATAGAGAGTTCTTCTCTAGCTTTTTGAGCTGCTTTTTCATCAAAAAAAGCCATTGTGTTTTTGTGGGAATTTTTAACGCTTTTTCTCGCCATATTGGCTCTATCTATCAAAATATTAATCTCTACATTTTTATCTACATCTGTTATTCCACAAATATAAGTTAGTTTTACATCTAAAAAATGTTGCTCTCTCATAGTTTCTAAGTTAGCAAATAGCCCTTTAATTCTGGCTTTAAGCTCCTCTTTTGTATTACTCTGAAATAGTATAGCAAACTTATCTTCATTCATTCGACAAAAAGCTTCTTGGCTTCTCACGAATTTATTTAACTCGTTAGCGGTTTTTCTTAATATTTTGTTTCCAGTATTAAAGCTGAAAGAATCGTTTATGTACTTGAATTTAGATATATCAATAGTACATAAAGTATAATTTTGACTTGGGTTCTTGTCCATTAGATTTTTGAAACACTTAGTAAAGCCAGCCATCGAATAGGCGGAAGTTAATAAGTCTATGCCCTCTAGCTCTTTGATATAGTCCTCTGTATTTTTTATGTAAATCATAAAGACTTCTTTTCCATCTGCCAGCTTAAACGGTGTAACTTTTTTAATCCAATACTTAGTTAAATCGTCTGTATAATTTTGTAGTATAAGCGACTCTGAATTCTCCAAAAGCTCCACTGTATGTTCTTTATCAAACAAATCATAATAGCTAGCTCCTATCTCTATATTAGGTATAAAATCTTTGTAAGTTTCGTTGTAATATATTATTTTGTGGTCGTCTTTATCCACCATACAAATAGGAGTTTGCTCATTTTCTATTATAATATTTTTTATATTAATCTCGTTATACAAACGTTCTTCAAGAGACTCTTTTTGAATTCTAGTCTTTATTATACTATAAATATCTGCCAGTGCAGTTCTCTCAAGCTTGGAGAACGTCTTATCTCTGTCTTCATATCGCTCCATAAACAAAAAAGAAAAAGATACTTTATTCCTAATATAAAACATCAAGCATTCTTTTGGTACTCCTTTTTCACTTGGTATATATCCCAGATGCGACAACGTATTCTCTATTTTTTTAAAATCTTCTTCTAGCAAATAATTATTATCATCACAAACTTTTATATACTCATTTTCTTCAAACGTCATATTAATATTAATAAACTTAGTATAGCTACTAAAGTCCATCACATCGCCTAAAAAATTAGGTTCTTCTCCCCTCAAGTACTCCACAATAGGCACGCATTGAGATTTAATACTACTTTTCATACCAACGTAAATCCTATCTATATCAAAAAATTTTAAAACATCTTTCATTAAAACATATGTAGCAACATCTATATCATCGTTTAACAAAAATTTTTCTTTAATTTTTAAGAATTCAACAAATATATCACTATCAATATTTTTATTATTTAAACTCATACTTAAAAACCTCACTTTCTATCAGCAAAACTATTTAAATAATAATTAAAACAGTCTACCCTCTATTTATTTATTTATTTTTTAATATATATTTTAATTTAACAAGTCAAGACTTCAAAAATTATCAAATTACTACAAACATATATCTTAAATATATCTCAAATATGTTAAAGATTTATTTTATATTATCTTTATTATATATAAATTTTGTTAAAAAGTCAATCATATTATCTATTTATAAAAACTATTCCTAAAAACTATATAAAAATAAAAGAAGTATAGTTTAAAACTATACTCCGTTTATTTTAATTAGTTTGCTAATTGCTTACGCTTTTCTTTAATAGCGTTTATTATAATAGTACGTGCTTCAATAGCCTTTTCCTTAGATAGTGCTGGCAATCCCTTTAACGGATATTCTATGCCCAAGTTTTCATATTTTACAGTGCCTAGCTCATGATATGGCAAAACATCTAGCACTTTTACGTTTTTAAGTTCTCCTATAAACAAGCCTAATTCGTGTAAATACTCTTTGTTTAGTGTGTAATTCTCTACCACAACATGTCTTATCCAAACTGGTTGTTCTTTTTTACTTAAATATCTCGCAAAATCTAAAATATTATTATTAGGAACAGCACAAAGCTCTTGATGTTTCTCTGGGTTTATATGTTTTAAATCCAGTAAAATCAAATCTGTTACCTTTAGAAGTCTATCAAATTTTTGTAATGTTGTATCGTTATTTTGGTTAAATGTAACGCCTGACGTATCTAAACAAGTATGAATATTTTTTTCTTTAGCTTTTTCAAATAGCTCTATTACAAAATCTAGTTGAAGAAGGGGCTCACCGCCAGTGACAGTAAGCCCTCCCTCTTTGTAATATGTTTTAGTTAATTCATACTTGGATAATATTTCGTCTACTGACATTTTTTTACCGATGTTAGGCTTCCATGTATCTGGGTTGTGACAATAAAGACAACGTAAGGGACAACCTTGTAAAAATACTATGAATCTTACGCCAGGACCATCGACTGTACCAAAACTTTCCGTAGAGTGAACATATCCTTCCATAATTAATTACATTGCATTATGGAATGTTCTACTAATTACATCATTTTGTTGCTCTTTAGTAAGTTTGTTAAAGTTAACTGCGTAACCTGAAACTCTTACTGTTAATTGTGGATATTTTTCTGGATGAGCTTGTGCATCTAATAAAGTTTCTTGTGTAAACACATTAACGTTTAAGTGATGTCCGCCATTTTCTACATATCCGTCTAACATTGCTACTAAATTGTCTACTTGTTGATTATTTTGATTACTCATGTTTAAATCCTCCGATATGATATAGCCGAATAAATTCAGCCTTTCTTTAATAAAATAAGTGTCTATAATATATATTTTTGTTTAAAATATATTACATTGCATTGTGGAAAGTTCTGCTAATTACATCATTTTGTTGCTCTTTAGTGAGCTTATTGAAATTAACAGCGTAACCTGAAACTCTTACCGTCAATTGTGGATATTTTTCTGGGTGAGCTTGTGCATCTAATAAAGTTTCTTGTGTAAACACATTAACGTTTAAGTGATGTCCGCCATTTTCTACATACCCGTCTAACATTGCTACTAAATTGTCTACTTGTTGATTGTTTTGATTACTCATAATTAAATCCTCCTGAAATAAGCTAATATTTAATATTTATAATTTTTTATTTTTAAATTATACTTTGCATTATATTATAATAAAATATATTATATTACATTGCATTGTGGAAAGTTCTGCTAATTACATCATTTTGTTGCTCTTTAGTGAGCTTATTGAAATTAACAGCGTAACCTGAAACTCTTACAGTTAATTGTGGGTACTTTTCTGGATGAGCTTGTGCATCTAATAAAGTTTCTTGCGTGAACACATTAACGTTTAAATGATGTCCGCCATTTTCTACATACCCGTCTAACATTGCTACTAAATTGTCCACTTGTTGATTGTTTTGATTACTCATAATT
>JAWXUY010000173.1:0-4227 GCA_044425885.1 bacterium
TCCGATTTTAATTTAATTTAATTTATTTTATTTTATAATATAATATATTATATGTAATAATATATTACCAAAAAAAAGATTAGATTAAAAGGTAAAAATAATAAAAATAATAAAAAATTAGTGATACGGTTGTAATTAAGTGATTAAATGTGATAATATATAATAAAAAATAAATAAAAGGAGATGTAATTTTATGGCATTAGACGGCTTTGCGATTTCAAGTATAATAAACGAATTAAAAGAAAATGTTTTGGGAGGAAGGATAGATAAGGTCTACCAACCAGAGAAAGACGAGATTGTAATACAAATACGCTCAAAGGGTAAGGCTTATAAACTACTATTAACAGCAAATGCTACAAGTCCACGCATACATTTTACACAAATACCAAAAGAGAACCCTTTAAACGCTCCTCTTTTTTGTATGGTGCTAAGAAAACATTTAACAAGCGGAAGAATTATAGATATAACGCAACCAAGCTTTGAAAGAATAGTTAATATACACATTGAGTCTATAGATGAGTTAGGCGATTATTCAGAGAAAGTATTAGCATTTGAGATAATGGGTAGACATAGTAATATAATACTATTAAAAAATAACGATGTAGGCAACCCAGTTATAGTAGAGAGTATAAAGCATATATCATACGATGTTAGTGCAGTGAGGTCTGTATTACCTACTTATGCTTACACTTTACCACCTACTCAAGACAAGATAAATCCACTCACTACAAATAGAGAAGAATTTTTAGAAGTTGTAAATAAATACTTAGAAAGTAATAAAAAAAGCGACTTACAAGAGGCTATATATAAGAGCTACACAGGAGTAAGCCCAACTCTAGCCTCTGAAATAGTAGGGAATAATAATAGTAGTAATTTAGAAGACTTGTATGATGAATTTAATAAAGTTGTGAGCTTAAATAATAGTAATAGCTTTAAACCACAAGTTGTTTATGAGATTAATAAAAGCGATAATAAAAATAATAGTGATAAGATAATAGATTTTACAGTCTTTGACTTTAATAAATTTAGTAGTATAGATGACTATAGAGTAGAGCGCTTTGAGACTATGTCGGAATTGCTAGAGTTTTTTTATAAATCTAAAGACTTAAGCTATCGACTGAGTCAAAAGACAAGCGATCTAAGAAAGTTTTTGAGTCAAAATATAGAGAGATGTCAGAAGAAAAGAGTTATACAACAAAAGACTCTTAAAGATATAGAGAATAGGGATACTCTAAAGTTATACGGCGAACTTGTTACATCTAGCATATATGCCATCAAAAAAGGAATGAAAAGTGTAATACTTAATAACTTCTACTCTGAAGATTACGAAGAGATAGAGATTAAGCTAGACGAGAACTTAACTCCAGCAGAAAATGCACAAAAATATTTTAAAAAATATAATAAAGAAAAGCGTACATTCGTGGCACTTCAAGACCAGATTGTTCAAAACGATGAGGAGATTGTTTATCTAGAGAGCGTCTTAAACTCTGTAGCTACGTGCTTAGACGAAAGAGATATTTTAGAGATTAGACAGGAGCTTTACGAAGAAGGCTTTATTAAAAGAGTAAGCAAGAATAGTAAGAATAGTAAGAATAATAAAAATAAAAAAAATAATAATAAAAAAGCTAAGCCATTACACTATATTTCTACAGATGGGTTTGATATTTACGTAGGGAAGAACAACACTCAAAACGATGAGCTTACCCTTAAATTTGCAAAATCATTAGATATGTGGTTGCATACAAAGAATATAGCAGGCTCACATGTTATAATAGTAGGAGGGGGTAGAGAAATATCAGAAGAAGCAATAAATCAAGGGGCTAATTTGGCAGTATACTATAGTAAGGCTAGTAAATCGAGTGGAGTAGCGGTGGACTACACCCTAAAGAAATACGTGAAAAAGCCTAACGGAGCTAAACCAGGAATGGTTATATACGAGACAAATAAGACAGCCTATATAACGCCGAATGAGGAGCTTATAAACTCACTTAAACAAATAGATTAAAATATTAAGAGAGATATAAAGCTAAAATATTTAAAAAATGTGAAAGGAAAAATAAAATAAAAAAATATGAATTACTTAGATGAACTAGAAGCAGAAGCAGTGTATATTATAAGAGAAGTTATAGCAGAATGCGTTAACCCAGTGATGCTCTACTCTATAGGGAAAGATAGCTCAGTAATGTTGCACTTGGCAAAGAAAGCATTTTATCCAGAGAAGATTAATTTTGACTTATTACACATAGATACTACATGGAAATTTAAAGAGATGATAGAATTTAGGGATAATATAGTAAAGAAGTATGGAGTTAATATGAAAGTGTATACGAATAGCGAAGGAGTAGCAAATAATATTAACCCATTTGAGCATGGTAGTGCGTACACAGACATAATGAAAACACAAGCACTAAAACAAGCACTAGATAAATATAAGTTTGATGCAATATTTTGTGGCGGTCGACGTGATGAGGAGAAGTCTAGAGCGAAAGAAAGGATTTTTTCATTTAGAGATAGTAATCACGCTTGGGAGCCTAAAAACCAAAGACCAGAATTTTGGAATTTATATAACACAAAGATTAATACGAATAAGAGAGAGAGTATAAGAGTATTCCCTATTTCTAATTGGACAGAGAAAGATATATGGAGCTATATAAAAAGAGAAAATATAGATATAGTGCCACTTTATTTTGCTAAAGAGCGACCAGTAGTTGAGAGAGATAATAACTTAATAATGGTAGATGATGACAGATTTAAACTAAAAGATGGAGAACAAGTAGAGATGAAATCGGTTAGATTTAGGACGCTAGGTTGTTACCCGCTTACAGGAGGAGTTGAGTCTAAAGCAAAAAGCTTAGACGAGATAGTAGGAGAGGTTTTAGGTGCAACTACTTCAGAACGTACAAGCCGAGTAATAGACCATGAGGCGAGCGGTAGTATGGAAAGACGTAAGAGAGAGGGGTATTTTTAATTGGAGAATATAAATAATAAAAATAATTTATTAAAATTTATTACTTGTGGTAGCGTTGACGATGGAAAATCTACTCTAATAGGACATATGCTTTACAAAGCGAAACTTATTTTTAAAGACCAAGAAGATGCTTTAATACTGGAAAGTAAGATTAAGAATAATAATGTTATAGACTACTCACTATTATTAGACGGTTTAACAGCAGAGAGAGAGCAAGGTATAACTATAGATGTGGCATACCGCTATTTTAACACAAGAGAGAGAAGCTTTATAGTAGCTGATACGCCAGGACATGAAGAATATACAAGAAATATGGCAGTAGGGGCATCTTTTGTAGACTTAGCTATTATACTGCTAGATGCTAGTAATATAAAAGATGATATATTAACACAGACTAAGAGGCATATTAGAATATGTAATTTAATGGGTATAGAGAACTATGTATTTGCAGTTAATAAAATGGACTTGGTAGAATATAGTCAAATAAAGTTTTGTGAGATAAGCGAATATATTAGTAAATTTTTAGAGGCTAGTAGCGTAGAGTATAATAATAAGTTTATTATACCTATTTCAGCGACAAGAGGTGATAATATAATAGAGTTATCGGATAATATGAGCTGGTATAAAGATAAAGCCCTACTAGAATACTTAGAAAACATAGATATAAAAAATAATAAAAATAATAAAAATCAAGATTTTTTAATGGCGGTACAAAGAGTAAGTAGACCAGACCAAAATTTCAGAGGATTTCAGGGACAAATATCGGAAGGTAGCGTAGAGGTAGGGGAGGAAATAACGATACTTCCGAGTGGAGAAAAAGCGAATGTAAAAAAAATATATATTTTAGATAAAGAGGCTAAGAGAGTAGAGAAAGGTAGAGCGGTTACGATAGCACTAGATAAAGAAGTAGACTGCTCAAGAGGGTGCGTTATAGTAAAAAATAATAAAAATATAAATAACACACGACTTTTTAAAGCCGATCTACTTTGGACAGATAATGATAACTTGGTAGTGGGTAGAGAATACTTAATTAAGATAGGGACTAAACTCGTATCAGGAATGATTATTAATATTAATTACTGCGTTGATATTAACACAGGAGCTAGCATATCACAAAAAGATGCCAAGAAAAATGATATAATAAACTGTGATGTATCACTTATAGAGAAAGTAGTAACAAGTAGCTTTGAGGATTGTAAGGACTTAGGTAGATTTGTATTAATAAATAAGCTTAATAATATGACCTCGGGTTGTGGAGT
>JAWXUY010000174.1:0-4223 GCA_044425885.1 bacterium
ATCTATACTCATAATAAATTCCTCCTGTTATATTAAATAATTAAATAATTTAATAATTTAATAAATTTTTATTTTTTATTAGCTAATTAGTTTTTTTTGTTTTTTATTAATAATATTATTTTATTAACTTGCTATTAATTTAACACATATTTATGAATTCGATATGAAAATTTAAAAAAAATATAAAAATATTTTATTTTTATTTTTTTATAAGCTCTACTACTGTCTCTATATGATATGTCCTTGAAAACATATCCATCATCTGTATTTTAGTTACTTTGTAGCCCTGCTCTATAAAAGCTGGTAAATCGTTCGCAAGCGAAGATGCCTTGCATGATATATATACCAATTTTTTTGCTCCGAAGTTACTTATCTTACTTATCGCTTTTGGGTTAATACCCTCTCTTGGTGGGTCTAGTATTATCACGTCTGGCTTATTATCTTCGTCCTGATTTAAGCTCTCTACTGTCTTATACACGTCTCCTGCTATAAACTCGCAGTTATTTATATTATTTAGTTTTGCATTCTCTTTCGCCGACTCTATAGCTTCTTCCACTATTTCTATCCCTATTACTTTTTTTGCGTTTTGAGCCACTATCTGCGCTATCGTACCTGTACCGCAATATAAGTCAAATACTATTTGGTTATCTATGTTCCCTACAAAGTCCCTTACTATACTATACAAATACTCTGCCCCTGACGAATTCGTCTGAAAAAAAGAAAATAAAGATATCTTAAATTTTAACCCCAATAAATTTTCATAAAAATAATCTCTGCCATACAAATTATTAAATTTATCTACTTTTATAGCGTCTGCTACCCCATCGTTTACTATATGTGATATCCCTACTATCTCTCCTTTTATATTATTATTTAATTCCAATAAGTTATTAGTAAGAGTCTCAAGCTCTGTGCTAAGCTCACTAGTCGTAATAAGGCTTACTACCATCTCTCCTGTAAATTTAGCCTGTCTTACTAACAAGTGTCTTAACGCACCTGTTTTCCTCATCTTATGATAAAATTTTTCTTTATTATTATTATTATTATTATCGCCTTTATTAAAATACTCCAGCACGCATTTAACTACTTTCATAACGTCGCTCGATGTTATATTGCAGTCGTACTCTGTAACTACTTCATAGTTAGTATTTCTCTTACGCATACCCAATGATAATTCGCTCTCTTGTCCCTCTATCTTGCCGTTATCACCAAAAGAAAACTCCATCTTATTCCTATAGTAAGCTATATCTGGGTTTCTACTTACACCCAAAAACTCAAAGTCTTTTATATTCGCTCTCGCCAGTATTTCCAGCACGTTATTCTTTTTAATCTCAAGCTCTTTCTCGTAAGATATATTTTGGTAAGTACATCCTCCGCATATATTAAAAGACTTGCAAGCTGGCGTTATCTCGTAGTCTGCTTTCTCCAAAATCTCTAAAAGTCTACCTTCGTACTTTTGCTTCTTCTTTTTAAGTTGTATCCTTACTTTTTGACCCGTTATAGTATTCTTAACAGACACTTTCTTATCTCCGTAATACCCTATACCCTTATTTGGAAACTCGTTCTTCTCTATGTTTATCTCGCACTCTACGTATTTTTTTCTAGACATTTTAAATATTCTCTCCTAATTTTATATATTTTATATATTTTATATATTTTTTAAATTATCTAATTACAAATAATTCCTCCGCCTACTACATAGCAATCATCATAAAAAACCGCTGACTGCCCTCCTGTTATCGCTCTCTGTGGTTCTTCAAAAATAGCTTTTACAAGTCCATTTTCTAGCCTCTTAATAACGCATGGCGCTTGCCTTTGACTATATCTTAGCTTGCCTGTTACGCTAATTTCTTCTCCTACTTCTAGCTCCTCTATACACATATAATTAAAATCTTTTACTATAACTTCGTATTTAAATAAATCTTTATTCTCTCCAAGCATAACCTCATTTGTTTCAGCGTTTATATCACAAACATACATTGGTTTCCCAAACGCAACTCCTAGACCTTTTCGTTGCCCTATCGTGTAGTTAAATATACCTTGATGCTCCCCTATAACGTTTTTATCCAAATCTACAAAATTACCTTTTTCTGCTTGAATATTATAATTGTCTTTTATAAATTTAGCATAGTCATTGTCTTCTACAAAGCATATATCTTGGCTATCTGGTTTATTCGCTACTGTAAGACCTATTTCTTCTGCTATTTTTCTTATACTATCTTTCTCGTAGTCACCAACTGGCATTAAAGTATGCTCTAACTGAAACTGTGTTAAATTATATAAAGCATAAGTTTGGTCTTTAGTGTCTGTGTTAGCAGTCTTAATCGTATATCTATTAGTGACAGGGTGCTTTACTACTCTTGCATAGTGTCCTGTTGCTATAAAATCTGCTCCTAAAGTCAGTGACTTTTGTAATAAGCTCTCCCATTTTACGTATCTATTACAGGCTATACAAGGATTTGGCGTTAAGCCTTTTGTGTATTCGTCTACAAAATAGTCTATAACAGACTTTTTAAACTCTTGCTTGAAATTAAGCACATAAAAAGGTATATCAAGAGTATTGCAAACTGTTCTAGCATCGTCTACCGCCGAAAATCCACAACAGCCTCCATCGTCTATATCGCATTCCTTTTTTGTGTCATCTTGCCAAATTTGCATCGTAATCCCAATAACATCATATCCTTGTTGCTTTAATAAATAAGCCGTTACTGAGCTATCAACTCCTCCGCTCATACCAACTACAACTTTCTTAGACATATTATTTTATTACTCCTATCTATAATTAGTTTTATTTTAAATTTTTTAATTTATAATAACACATATTTTTATATTAAATCAAGTTATTAATATTTTTTATTATATTTTTTTTATTATATTTGACATTTTACACTCTTTAGTATTATAATTATAATAATATTAATTATTATAATTATAATTAATTGTATATTATATAAGGAGTGAAAAAATATGAATTTATCTACAAGAGCAACAAGTATTAACAAAGCTATCAAATTATCTTTAACTAGCAAAGCCAAACAACTTTTAGAAGATGGGTTTGATATTATTGATTTTAGTTCTGGCGAATCTTTCTTTGATACACCTGAACATCTTAAAAAAATTGCTAGAGAGTCTATAGATAAGCAGTTTTATTGCAACGAAGCCTCTGGTATGCAAGAATTAAGAGAAGCTATCGCACAAAAATTACTAACAGAAAATAATATTAATTATGATTATAACCAAGTTGTGGTGTGTCATGGAGCTAAGCATGGCTTAAATAACGCCTTATTCACTATCTTAAATGATGGTGACGAGGTTATTATACCTGCTCCTTATTGGACTACATATCCTGAGGTAGTAAAACGCTGTGGAGGTATTCCTGTTTATATCTATACTCAAAAAGAAGATAACTTTAAAGTAACTAGAGAAATGCTCGAAGAAGTAGCTACTTCTAAAACTAAAGCTCTAATTATTAATAACCCTAATAATCCTACTGGAATGGTATATACACAAGAGGAGCTTGAAGAAATAGCAGAATTTGCTATTAAATATGATATATTCGTTATTTCAGACGAGTCTTACGAAAAACTAATATATAGCAATAGAATAAAATACGTGAGTATTGCATCTCTAAATCCAGAGATTTATAAGAGAACTATAACTATAAATGGTTTTTCTAAGGGCTACGGTCTATCTGGCTGGAGAATTGGTTATACAGCCTCTAACTTAGAAATTGCTAATATTATATCAAACGTTCAAAGCCATACTATCTCAAATGTAAGCATAGTAGCACAAAATGTAGCACTAGAAGCACTTAGAACTCCTGATGACATATTCGATACAAACTCTTTTGAATTTAAAAGAAAGCGTGACTATGCTTCAGAACGTATTTCAGATATACCTTTATTTAGCTCTTTAACTCCTAACGGTGCATTTTACTTATTCATAGACGTTTCTAAACTCTTTGGCGTAACGATAAATAACACTACTATAAACGATAGCGAAGACCTTGCTAAGATATTGCTAGATGAGTGTAGAGTGTGCGTAGTGCCATGTAACCAGTTTGGCTATGAGAAATATATAAGATTTTCTTATACAGCCTCTATGAGCGACTTGGTAGAGGGGATTAATAGAATAGAGAAATTTATAAAATCAAATTTTTAAAAATTTTAAAATAAAACAAATTAAAAATGCCTATTAAGATTTATATATTCTAATAGGCATTT
>JAWXUY010000175.1:0-4198 GCA_044425885.1 bacterium
ACAGATATAGAGACTTAATTCACATATACGGATTAAATATTTAGTCTAAAATATTAATTAAATATCTCTTATATCTTAAAGTTTATATTTTTTAAATCTTTTATACAATTATACAGTTATACAATTATTATACAGTTATACAGTTATACAATTATACAATTATACAATTTAAAGTTTATCAACAAAGCAACAAATTAAAACGCCTCAGAACGGGTGTACATATCAAATTAATTTATCTTATATAATACAATTCAATTATTAATTTAAATTAATTTGAAGTTCTAAAAAAATACTTATAAAATATTAATTTAATTAAAAAGGAGAACAAATAATATGGAAAAAATCGCAGTAATTACAGGTGCAACAGCAGGAATGGGACTTTCAGTAGCAGAAGAATTAGGTAAAGATGGTTATACAGTTGTTATAAGTGGTATTATCGAAGAACAAGCTAAAGAAGCTGTAGCATTATTAGAAGGTCAAGGAGTTAAATGTGAATATCACACTTGTAACTCTATGAAAGAAGAAGATGTAGATAAATTTATTAAAGCAGTTGGTGAAAAATATGGTAAAATCGACGTTTTAGTAAATAACGTTGGTGGTTTAGGTGGTCGTATGAGATTTGAAGAAATGACTACAGAATTCTTCAGAAACGTAATGGCTCTTAATCTTGATTCAGTTTTCTTTGCTTCAAGAGCAGCTATTCCTTTCCTTAAAAAATCAGAAATGCCATCTATAATCAATTATGCTTCTATAGCATCTTATAACGCTGGTGGACCTGGAGCTGGTATCTATGGTACTTCAAAAGGGGCAGTTTTAACAATGACTAGAGCTCTTGCTAAAGATCTTGCTGAATATAACATTCGTGTAAACGCAGTATCGCCAGGTACTATCGACACTGCATTCCACAGTGCAACAGATAGAAGTATCGTTGATGGTTGGAAAGCTAATATTCTTATGAATCGTTTAGGCGAACCATCAGAAGTATCTAAAGTTATTAGATTCCTTGTATCATCAGATGCTTCATTCTTAACAGGCGAAGTTATTCAAATAAACGGTGGTCAAGATTTTAGATAGGCATCTTTAAAACTTACCAAAGTTTAGAAAAATAACCTAAACTTTGGTATTTTTTTTAAAAAAAATAAAAAAATAAAACATAATAAAATAATAAAACAATAAAATAATAAAATAAAATAAATTAATTAAGGAGTGATTTTTTTGAGAGAAAAATATTTATTTATTGATACGCCTCTAAGCGTACTTAGAGAACAAATCCAAAATGAAAAACAACCAGTTTTTAGAAGGTTATATGAGCTTGCTCGTGTTTACAAAGAAACTAATTTACCAGAAGAACATCCAGACAAAAGTACTACTTTTATGGGGTTTGCGGCTTTTAATCTAAGTCTCTTATATTTATTAACTGAACAAAAAGAATATCTTAAAGAAGCTAAACGTTGGATTTTTACAGCCGTTAATTATCCACATTGGGGTAATAAGTTTTTAGTAGACGTTGATTTATCGGCTTCTTTCTTATTATTTGGTCTTTCTGTTGCTTATGATTGGTTAAAAGATGATTTAACTCCAGAAGAATCTGAGTTACTTTGTGAAAAAATCCATCTTCAAGCTACTAGAATGTTTGACTTTAAAAAAGAACATATGGGTGAAGGTTGGTCAACTGCTTATTTCCAAAATCACAACTGGATTAATATGTCAGGTATTGCAGCAGCTGGTTATGCTCTTAGAGATAAATATCCAGAATTCCAAGAGCTTATTGATGATGCAGCAGTAAATTTTGAAAAAGTTTATGATTATATGCCAGATGATGGTAGTGATTATGAAGGCGTTGTATATTGGCGTTATGGTGTAATTTGGTTATTTATCTATGCACATTTAAGTAAAACAGAAGGTCAAAAAGACTACTTCAAGTCTTGTAGCTTCTTAAAAGAAACTTTCTTTTATAGATTATACCAAGCAGCTCCAAATTTAGAAGAAATAGCTAACTATGGAGATTGTCATGATAAAAAAAGCGGTCATAGTACAGCGATGTATTATAAAATGGCAAGCGAATACAACAATGGTTATGCTCAAAATTTAGGTGATATAGTTACGCAAAACTTTATTTATCGTGAGCAGTATGAAAGTAAAGTAAAACCGGGTATATTACCAGAAACTGGTCTTGAGCTTCTTTGGTATAACCCTAAAGTAGAAGCTAAGCCTTTTGAAGAATTAGACTTAGTTAAATACTTTGAAGATTTAGGTCTTGTAATTCTAAGAAATTCTTGGGACAAAGATGCTTTCTGTTACTCGTTTAAATGCGGTCTTCCGGGTGGAGAGAAACAGTTTAAGAAATCTTTTGAGTTACAAAAAGAGTTAGGTTATTCTACTAGAGGTTTATCTCATCAACATCCAGACAACAACAGTTTTATATTAATGTCTAATGATACTTATTTAGCTATTGATGAGGGTTATAATAGAACAGTTAAAGCTTGTGAGCATAATATTATAACTGTAGATGGAAAAGGTTATAGAACAGAAGGTCAAAATAACGTTTGGCATGAGTTAGAAGAAAGTCATACAGCGGAGCTTACTAACTTTACTAAAGAAGGTAATGTAGTATACTTTAAAGGTAGCTCTAGTAATATGTATGTAGACGAAGTAAATCTTACTATGTATGATAGACATGTTTTATATACAGGTTCTAATTTTGTATTTATGATAGATGAGCTTGAAAGCACTGACGAGCACACTTACACTTATCACCTACATACAGAAGTAGAGGCAGAAAATTTAGATACCAACAAAAATGCTTATGTTTATCCAAATGGTCCAGGTCAAATGAAAGCTTATTTTAATTCAGACGAAGAAGTTGCTTTTGATAAAGGCAATACTTATGTTAAAGCTATAATGACTACTCAAGAGCCAGACGTTTTTAGAGAAGTAAACATGGAAACTCTATACATGACTAATTCTAAAAAAGCCAAAAATGCCACGTTCTTAACTCTTCTTAAAACAGACAATTTCTTTAAACAAGATGATTTTGAAGTTAAAGAGTTAAATGAAGGTGATACTACTGGTTTTGAAGTTAAAGTTGATGGCAAAACAGAAGTAGTTTTATTCTCAAAAACAGGTGTTGAGTATAATGGCGAAAAGTATGCAGAAAAAGTTGTTTATATCTCAAACGGAGAAGTAAAGTTAAAAAAATAATAATTAAATAATATATTAATAATAAATTTTTGATAATTTTAAATTTAAAAAGGAGATGATATTTTTATGTTCGATATTAAAGAGCAAGTTTTAAGAGACAATTATGGTGAAATGCTAGAGGCTATGAAGCAAGAAGCTACTAAGTTCTACACAAATTTTAAAGATAGTCCAGATAATCTTAGTGAGTGGGGTCATAACTATTTCTGTGCCGAAGATGGTGAAAGATTAATATTTGATTTAGACAAACCTAATGAGCATGAGTGTAAGCTATGTCATAAAGTATACAAAACTCAAACTTTTGACAATGTTTGGACTTACTTCTACAGAAATGAAGCTATCTTAACTATTATGAAGTTAGCAGTTTTATATAAAATGGAGAAAAAACAAGAATATTTAGATGAATATAAAAAGATTTTAGGTTTCTATTCTGATAATTATACTCAGTTCACACTTCATGCAAAAGACAAAATATTAGATGTTAAAGACCTTACTTATGATGTAGGTGGAGCAGCTAGACTTATGCCACAAGGTCTTAACGAAGCTATCGTTATAATAAGAATTATCATCTCTTTTGAAATTTTAAAAGAGGATTTAGACCAAGAGTTTATAGATGGTGTAGTTAATAACTTATTTAAAAATGCAGTAGCGGTTTTAAAACCTCAAATTATTAGAATACATAATATACCATGTTGGTTAAACTCAGCAGTAGGAGCGATAGCTTTATTTACTCAAGACCAAGAGCTTATTGATTTTGTATTTGATAGCGAGTTTGGTATTAACAATCAATTAGAGCAAGGGGTAACAGAAGACAAGTTTTGGTACGAAGGTTCTACTCACTATAATTTCTTCTTATTAGAAGGTGTTGTGTACTTACTTTCTTTCTGTAAGCTTTATGGAAAAGAAATGAGAAACCAAAAAATAGTAGAAGATATGTTAATACAAGCTTATCATTATTCGTTCGATAATGACAGACTCCCAAATCCAAACGATGCTTGGC
>JAWXUY010000176.1:0-4156 GCA_044425885.1 bacterium
TACCCATCATTCCCATACCCATCATAGGCATATTTTTAGGCATAGCGTTAGGATTTTCACGTAGCTCTGTAGCTTCTTCAGTTGCTCTTATTAACTCGTCTACTAAAAATATAGTCGTTTCATAACCTAATAAAGAGTTAGCGCTATCACTTCTTACCATTGCTATTTGCTTTTTGCGTAATCTCATAACATACTCGTGACCTAAATATAAATGAGGCTTAGTTACGTCATATACATATTGTAAAGGCGAGATATTCGCACTAACAGAAACAGGTGGATTATGCTTGGCTTCTATGCTTTTTTTATAATCTAAATCTTCTTGAGTTAATTCTGATATTTGTAATAATAAAGGCTTCATACCTAAATCACACATAAACTCGTTTATTTCAAAGCCTCTATAAGGCGTATTTCCATAAATATACCCTATATCTTTTAATTTTTCTCTACCCTCTTGAACTTTTAATACTGCCTCTTTATACTTAGCATCTAATTCAGTTGGTAACTCTATATCTAAAAATTCAAAAAGCTCTTTGTAACGTGCTTTTGTTCTTTCAGGATTAGCCATTCTTTCAAATAAAACATAAGGCGTACCGAATTTCTTTTTCATTTTTTTTGCTAAAGGTAGCGCTGTCCCATGAACAACTATATTTACGCTAGCCTTACTAGCCATTTTAATTTCAGACATATCACAACCAGACGGTAACATCAAGCCTATTTTAATATTATTCTCTTGGAATATATCATATAATTCAGTCTCTGTAAAATCACCTAATCTTTGCCCTAGCACATTAACAGAGCCATCTTTTTGATTATCTGCTTGCTTTTCCATCATATCAACACAAGCAGTCATAGTGCGCTCAACTCCTGGCATATGGTCTTCGCTTTTAAAATGCTCTGTGTGAACTGCCATAATAGGTATATTGTACTCGTCAGTTAAATTATCTGCTAGAGCGTCAAAATCATCTCCTATTATTTCTATTACACAAGTAGTAACTAAAAACACGCAAGATGGCTCATACTCGTCTATTATTTCTACAAAAGCTCTCTCTACTTTTTCAACACTCCCAAAAGTAACATCATTAGTGTCTATCACAACAGACACACATCGTCCGTTTACACCGCCAAAAGCCTCTGTCATAGCCATAGACTTAGTATAATAAGCACATTCGTCAGTGCCGATTACAACCATCATAGCGTCTTTTATACCTCTAACTGCCAAAGCTGCTCCCATAAGTGGACAATGTTTACCTGGAAACAAATAGTTAGTAAGAGGCTTAACATCTTTCATACTATTGACATCTTTTAATTTCTTTAGTTTATTTAAAATTAAATTTCCATCCATATTTTTATCTCTCCTAATAATATAATTTTAGTTTTTAATTTTTTATTTTATTTTATTTTATTTTATTTTATTTTATTTTATTTTATTTTATTTCTTCATAAACTATAACTGGATTTTTACGTCCTTCTATGTTTATTATATCACAATTTACGTTATAAACTTCTTTCATCATCTTCTTAGTAATAACTTCTTCAGGCGTACCCTCTGAATATTTCTTGCCATCTTTTATAGCTATAATCCTATCGCTAACCTCTAGCGCATGGCTCAAATCATGTAAAACCATAATAATCCCCATATCTGAAACCCTATTTAACTCTTTTACAAGCTTCATAGTTTCTAACTGGTGTGAGATATCTAAATAAGTAGTAGGCTCGTCCAAAAATAATAACTCTGGCTTTTGTGCTAGTACCATTGCTATCCAAACACGTTGTCCCTCTCCACCTGAACAAGCGTTAATAGACTTATCTCTTAGTTTATCTACTCCTGCTATCTTTATAGCCCATTCTACTATTTCGTCATCTTCTTCTGAATTACCTTTATACCATTTCTGAAAAGGCATTCTTCCGTAGCTTATTAAATCCTTTACGGTGAAATCAGGCGGTGCTGTATGCTTTTGAGGTAGTACCCCTACTCTTTGTGCAAACTCTTTACTACTATATTCATTTACGTTTACTCCGTCTAAGTAAATCTCACCTTTCTTACATGGTAATAATCTAGTTAAAGCTTTTAGTACAGTAGATTTTCCAGAGCCGTTTGGACCTATAATAGTAGTAATCTTGCCTTTATATACGCTTACATCTATGTCCTCAACCACTATGTAATTTCCATAAGCTATTTGTATATTATTCCCTTTAATTTCCACCAACTTTTCCTCCTTTTTTAAGCATATATAAGAAGAAGGGTCCACCGCATACTGACATTATTATCCCTACTGGTATTTCTATTCCAGGTATTAATAATCGTCCTACTGTATCAGCTACTAGTAACACAAAAGCTCCTAGCAAAGTACTCGTTGGTAATAGCACTTTATAGTCTGAGCCTACTAGCATTCTTGCTATATGTGGAACTACCAGCCCTACAAATCCTATCATACCTACAATAGAAACAGTGAAAGCTGCTAAAAAAGCCGATACTGCCGACAGTAAAATCCTACTCTTACTTACATTTATACCTAAGCTTTTTGCCATCTCATCCCCTAATTGCAATAAATTAGCAAACTTAGTACAACAAAATGCTAAAGTTAAGCCGATTGCTCCATACAATACTGCAATCTTTACTTGCGCCCAAGATTTACCAGCCAAACTACCATTCATAAATCCAAGCACTCCCGTAAGATTATCTGAATTCATTAGCTGTAATAAAGAGTTATATGCTCCCAATACTGAGTTTATAGCCACCCCTGACAATATTAATCTTATTGGCTCTATACCTCCATTCCATGCCATTGTATAAATTAATAAACAAGCTAGCGTAGCCCCTACAAAAGCAAATAATGGCACTGATGTAGTAAGCTCTGGAAATAATAATAGTATAGTAATTGCTGCCGTCCCAGCCCCAGCTGAAACCCCGATAGAACCTGGGTCTGCCAACGGATTTCTCATAACTGACTGCAATAATGCCCCTGCTACTGAAAGCGATGCCCCAACTATAATAGACAATATAATTCTAGGCATTCTTAAATTCATAATAATAATCCTTGCACTATTTGCCCCATTACCTTGCAATAAATCTATTATATCCCAAAATCCATAATCTGAACTCCCTACTGTTAGAGCAAATACTCCAAATACGCATATAGCTATAGTTAGTATAGTGCATACAAGTCCTACTCTTAACAAGTTAATCTCTTTTTTCATTTTTTTTACGTCAACTCCAATATTTTATCTGCGAGTTCCGAATAAACCTTTTGCATTTCTGAGTTTTCTTCTTCTATGAATTCAAACACTGTCCCACCTTTATTCTCCGCTATTTGTATTTCTCCAGAGCGTGGTACGTAATGCACTATATCAGTTTCTATTTCTTCACAAGCTTTTTCTACTATATTTACTTCGTCTTCTATATTTTTTGCGTTTAATATTAATCCTTTTAGTTTTGCGTAGCCTCTACTACCAAAGCTTTTTATCGCTTGTGCTATGTTATTAGCTGCGTATAATGCCATCATCTCGCCCGAAGATACTATAAATACTTCTCTTGCGTATCCTCCTCTTATAGGCATTGCAAACCCTCCACAAACTACATCGCCTAAAACATCGTATATAACTATATCTGGCTCATAAACCTCAAACGCATCTAGCTCCTCTAATTTCTCAAATGCCGATATTATACCACGTCCAGCGCAACCAATACCTGGCACTGGTCCTCCAGACTCTACGCATAATACTCCATTATATCCTTTGAAAACTATATCATCTAGAGTTAAGTCATCGCCTTTTAATTTAAGTTGGTCTAGTACAGTAGGTATTTTTTTACCCTCTGTTAGATTTTTAGTTGAGTCTGCTTTCGGGTCACAGCCTATTTGCATTACTTTATATCCTTTATTTGCTAGAGCTACTGATAAGTTGGACGTAGTAGTAGATTTACCTATACCACCTTTACCATAAATAGCAATTTTTCTTACTTTTTTTTCTTGCGTTTCTTCTTGATTATTTGACATAATATTTAATTAAATCCTTCTCTATAATTTCTATAATTTTCTAATTTTCTATAATCTTTTATTTTTATTTTATAAAGCTTCTAATAATAAATCTATTAAGCTATCTACGCTATCTATTACTTGTATACCACCAAATGACCAATGGTTAGTAGTTAAATATA
>JAWXUY010000177.1:0-4137 GCA_044425885.1 bacterium
TGAGGAATTATTAGCGAATTCTAAAATATATAGAGAGATAGCAGAGTCACAGCTTTCAAAGGAGGAGTTATAGTATGAGCGATAATAATAAAAGACCTCCGAGTAAACCTATGGGAGGACCATCTGGAGGACCGCCAATGGGAGGACCGCCTGGAGGAGGACCGCCTGGTATGGGACCTGGAGGAAAAGCAGACGATTTCAAAGGAAGTTTAAAAAAGCTATTTAGATATGCTAATAATTACACTGGCATAGTATTATTTGCGATAGTATTATCTATTATATCGGCTACTTGCTCGCTATTAGGACCAGATGAGCTTAGCAAAATTACCAACTTAATAGTAGGTGGTATGCAAGGTGGAGTAGATTTAGACGAAGTACAAGAAATAGGGACGTTTTTATTTATACTATATGTGACTAGCTTAGTATGTGGGTATGCTCAAAGTAGTATAATGGCTACTATATCACACACTTTAGGCAAAAATCTAAGAAGTGATTTAGTAGAAAAATTAAATAAATTGCCGTTATCTTATTTTGACAAGAATTCACATGGGGATACTTTAAGTAATGTGACAAATGACGTAGATACGATAGGAACTAGCTTAAACCAAAGTTTATCTACTATTATAAGTGGGGTATTTACTTTTGTAGGTGCTTTGTTCTTGATGTTTAAAACAAATGCGATTATGGCAATATCAGCGGTATTATCTACGATGATAGGTTTCTCGTTGATGGGCTTTATAATAAAATCTTCTCAAAAGCATTTTAAAGCTCAACAGATGCAATTAGGCGGTTTAAATGGTCATATAGAAGAAATATATACAGGGCACATAATAGTAAAAGCGTATAACAACGAAGAAAATGCAAGAGCAGAATTTAGTGCGAATAATATAAAATTACAAGAAGCGGCTTCTAAAGCTCAATATTTTTCAGGTCTTATGATGCCTATAATGGGTTTTGTTGGTAACTTTGCTTATGTAATAATTTGTATAGTAGGGGCAGTTTTAGCTCTAAACGGTGATATAGACTTTGGCGTAATAGTGGCGTTTACGATTTATGTTAGATTATTTACTCAGCCTTTAGCAAATTTAGCTCAAGCCACTACAACTCTACAGAGTGCCGCAGCGGCGAGTGAGAGAGTTTTCAAGCTTTTAGAAGAAGAAGAACTTGTAGATGAAACAAGTAAAAAAACTTTTAAAAATAGCGTTAGAGGGGACGTAGAGTTTAAAGATATAAAGTTTGGCTATAACCCAGATAAGTTAATAATAAAAGGGTTTAGCGTAGATATTAAAGCTGGTCAAAAAGTGGCGATAGTAGGACCAACTGGAGCTGGAAAAACTACTTTAGTAAATTTACTTATGCGATTTTATGAGTTAAATAGCGGTGAAATAATTATAGATAATATGCCTATTAGTGAAATGACAAGAGAAGATTTACATGATATATTTGCAATGGTGTTGCAGGATACGTGGATATTTGAGGGGTCAGTAAAAGAAAATATTATATATAATAAAGAAGATATTTCAGAGCAAGATGTAATAAACGCTTGTAAGTCAGTAGGGGTACATCACACAATAATGACTTTAGCAAAGGGCTATGATACAATAATGAGTGGCTCATCACTTTCTGTAGGTGAGAAGCAGTTAATAACTATAGCTAGAGCAATGGTAAAAAAAGCAGACTTATTAATACTAGACGAGGCAACAAGCTCAGTAGATACAAGGACTGAAATATTAATACAAGAGGCTTTAGATAAGTTATCAAATGGCAAAACGTCTTTTATTATAGCGCATAGGCTTTCTACTATTAAGAATTCAGATGTAATACTAGTAATGAAAGAAGGAAATATAATAGAAAGTGGAAATCATGACGAGTTATTAAGTCAAAATGGTTTCTATGCAGAGCTATATAATAGCCAGTTTAAAGAAGAAGATGAAGAATAAAAAATAAAATAAAATAAAAAAAATAAAATAAAATAAAATAAAAAATAAAAAAATACTCTCTTATTTTTATGAGAGTATTTTTTTATTATAAAGGCGGTTATTAGTTAATGACGAAGTCTATTAGTTGTCTTATATTAGAAGTTCCTATTATATTTATATTATTTTTTTTATTAATTAAAGATGACACTTCTTTTAGGTTATCATTCGGAATAAATATAGTCTTAAATCCAAGTTTCACAGCCTCAAGCACTCTTTTCTCACAAAATGACACTGCTCTTATCTCACCAGAAAGTCCTATCTCCCCAAACATAAGTGTCTTTGAGTCGACTACTTTATTTTTATAGCTTGAAACTATAGAGCAAGCTAAAGAAGAATCTAGTGCTGGTTCTGATATTTTAATACCGCCAGCCAAATTTACGTAAATATCATAAGAGCCAAGTTGTAAGCCCAATTTCTTCTCTAGTACAGCTACTAGAAGTATCATTCGGTTAAGGTCTGTTCCAGTAGCCATTCTTCGAGGTATATTAAAAGTGGTGTAGGTCACGAGCGACTGAACTTCAGCTAGTATAGGGCGAGTCCCTTCAATGCTACAAGTGACAAGCGAGCCAGCGCTATCTAAAGGTCTACCAGAAAGCATATACTCAGACGGGTTTGTTATCTCAACTAGTCCTTCTTGGCGCATCTCAAATACTCCTATCTCATTAGTTGAGCCAAATCTATTTTTAACTGCTCTAAGTATTCTATAGCTTGCTAGTCTTTCACCCTCAAAGTATAGGACTGTGTCGACCATATGTTCTAAAATTCTAGGTCCAGCTATAGAGCCGTCTTTGGTTACGTGTCCTACTATAAAGACTGAGATATTACCTCCTTTACCTATACGCATTAGTTTAGAAGTACATTCTCTAACTTGAGTAACGCTACCAGGAGCAGAAGTAAGCTCGTCTAGGAAGACAGTCTGGATAGAGTCTATAATAACTAAGTCAGGTTGCAAGTTAAAGATAGTAGATTCTATTATATTAAAATTTGTCTCTGATAATAATAAGAGGTTTTTAGTGTCTATCTTTAGTCTACCAGCTCGAAGCTTTATTTGTTGTGCAGACTCCTCGCCAGATACGTACAAGATTTTTTTATTATTATCGCCGATAGTTTGACAAATTTGTAGCAAGAGAGTAGACTTACCTATTCCAGGGTCACCGCCGACCAGTGTAAGAGAGCCTTGCACGATACCACCGCCAAGTACTCTATCAAGCTCATTAATTTTAGTTTTCGTACGAACTTCATTGAGTGAAACAACTTCTTCTAATAATAGGGCTTTGTTAGCATAAGATTTATTAGCACCACTACTAGGGTTATCGAAGTTTAAGCCAGCTCTAGTACCCGCTTTCTCAATAATTTCTTCTGAAAAAGTAGAAAAGTTTCCACAAGATGGGCATTTACCAAGCCATTTAGTAGTTTCATAAGCGCATTCTTGACATATATATTTAGTTTTTAATTTTGCCATGGGTTTAATCTCCAGTCTTTATTTTATTAATTATTATATATGTTATATTATTTTGTTTAAGTTTGCAATAGGTATTAAGTTTTAGTTTTTAAGGGTATTTTAAAGGTATATTGCGACGTAAAATAAAAAAATAAAAAAAGTTTTATTTTTAAGTTTTATTTAAGGTTCATATTATAAAATAAGTTAAATCTTAAAACAAGCGTTAACAAAAAAATGCATTACAGGTTAAGATTTAAATTATTAAATTATTAAATTATTAAATTATTTTTTGGAGGTAACAATTATGAAAAAAAATCTATTATCTTTATTAGCAGTAGTAAGTTGTATAAGTTTAACAAGCATAAGTGTATTTGCGAATGCGCCACAAAATGTAAAACCAGAAGTCGGGTTTGAGCAGAGATTAGAGCAGAAAGCTCAAAAAGTTGAAGGTTTCCAAAAAGGTGCATTACCAGACGGCTTAGACTTAGAAGCATTACAAGCTAGAGGCGGAGAAAAGTTAGCACAAAGGGAAGCTTTAACAGATGACGAGAAATTAGCGCTTAAAAACGAGTTAAAAGACGGGCTTGAAAAAGTAGCAGGTCAAGTTAGAGGCGAGCTCACAGATGAGCAGTTAGCGGAGCTTGAGGCAAAAAAAGCTGAATTTGAAGCGTTAACAGATGAAGAAAAAGAAGCGCTTAAATGTGAGTTAAAAGGCGG
>JAWXUY010000178.1:0-4118 GCA_044425885.1 bacterium
AACATGACCATGACCATGATGAAGAAGAACATGAACACGACCATGATGAAGAAGAACATGACCATGACCATGATGAAGAAGAACATGACCACGATCATGATGAAGATGACCATGAACATTTAGAAGATGGTAGTTGTTGTGATGATGAAGAAGACCATGACCACAGTCATTATGACGAACATGTTTGGTTATCTTTAGATAATGCTAAATACCTTGTTGATAAATTATTAGATGAAGTAGTGGCTTTAACTCCAGAAAATACAGATGCTTTTACTACAAGAGCTGAAGATTACATGGCTGAATTAGAGTTATTAGATGATAAATATGAAAGTGTTATAGGTAGCTCTAGCAGAGATGTTATACTAATTGCAGATAGATTTCCACTTAGATATTTAGTAGATGATTATGATTTAGATTATTATGCTGCTTTTTCAGGCTGTTCAGCAGAAGCAGAAGTGAGCTTTGAAACAATCAAATTCTTAACAGACAAAGTAGATGAGCTCGACTTAACTACTATATTAATAATGGACGGCTCTACTCAAGATATGGCTCAAACCATTATAAATAACTCATCTAGTGACAATAATATAGATATATTAACTTTTAATTCTATGCAATCTATTACTAATTCAGATGTACAAACAGGTATTAGTTATTTAGATATTATGTTAAGTAATTTAGAAGACGTTTTAATATTTGCTTTAAATTAAAAAGTAGTATATAATTATAATTCTAAATAAAAAAATATAAAAAATTAAGGAGCTGGAAAATTGCAAATTATATGTAAAAATATGACTATTGGGTATGACTCCAAAGTAGTTATGAAAGACTTAAATTTCAACATAAATGAGGGTGATTACTTATTAATAATCGGTGAAAATGGGGCTGGTAAAAGTACACTTGTTAAGACTTTGCTTAGTTTAATACCTATTTTAGATGGTGAGTTTGTTCTGACAGGTGGAGTACAAAAAAACGAGATAGGTTATCTTCCACAGCAATCCGATTATCAAAAAGATTTTCCAGCTACTGTTTTTGAGGTTGTAGTTTCGGGGTGTTTAAATAAATCTAAAATTTCGCCATTTTACACAAAAGAGGAAAAAAATAAAGCATTGACTAGTATAGAAAAATTGGGTATACTTAACCTTAGAAACGAATGTTTCAAAAATTTATCTGGTGGTCAACGCCAAAGAGTTCTTATTGCACGTGCCTTTTGTGCTACAAGTAAAATATTGCTATTAGATGAGCCTGTATCAGGTTTAGACCCAGAAACAACATCTGAATTATACAAATTAATAAATGATCTTAACAAAGAAATTACTATTATTATGATTTCTCATGATGTAGACGTATCTGTTAGCTATGCTTCACATGTTCTAGCTTTAGGTAAAAACTACTTCTTTGGAACAAAACAAGATTATCTAAAATTTAAAAATAATAATAATAATAATAATAATTTTTAAATAAACAAGAGAGGATTAAATTTAAAATTATGATTAGCAATACTTTAGATACTTTAGCTATGTATTTTCAATATCCTTTTGTTAGATATGCTATTATAGTAGGCATTCTAATATCTCTTTGTTCTTCTATTTTGGGAGTTACTCTTGTTTTAAAAAGATTATCTTATATCGGTGATAGCTTATCGCATACTGCTTTTGGTCTAATGGCTTTTAGTAGTGTACTAGGGCTAGTAGATGATATGCTTTTTGTACTAGTTAGTACTACTATTATATCTGTTTTTATTACTAGAACTTCTGATAATAAAAAGTTTAAAGGTGATGCTATCCTGACTGTCATGTCTGTTGCCTCTTTGGCGTTAGGTTATTTATTTATGAATCTATTTAACAATACAGCCAATTTAGCCGCCGATGTCTGTAGTACGTTATTTGGCTCTACCGCCATCTTAACTCTTACTATAAATGAAGTCTACTTATGTGTAGCGCTCTCTATAATAGTTATGCTTATCTATATAGTGTTTTATAATAAAATATTCGCTATTACTTTTGACGAAAATTTTGCAAAAGCTACAGGCGTAAACGTAAACTTATATAATTTAATAATATCTGTTATACTTGCAATAATTATAGTATTATCTATTAATCTTGTTGGTTCGCTTTTAATATCTGCGCTTATAATCTTTCCAGCTCTTTCTGCTATGAGGGTTTTTAATAGTTTTAGAGGCGTTATAATATGCTCGGCAATATTCTCTGTAGTTTGCTCTACTATAGGACTTCTAATATCTATACTCCAAGGCACTCCAGTAGGCTCTACAATTGTGGCGGTTGACTTAGTAGGGTTTATAATCTTTAATATTATAGCTAAATTTAAAAAATAATATATTAATTAAATTATAAACCCCCAAAAAAAGTTTAACTAAACTAAAAGGGAGCGTTATTTATGAATTATAAAAAATTATTATTTTTAACAACTATTATGTCTGGTTCTATATTATTAACTGCTTGTTCTGATAATTCCAGTACAAGCGCCAAAAAAAGCTCTGTAACTTTAAGTACTTCAGTAAGTGATATACTGGAAAGCCAAGTAGGGCAAAGTACATTAAGTAGTCAAAGTACGAGTTTATATACAAAAGAGTTAACTCCAGAAGAACTAGAAAATCAAAAGGATTATTCAGCGCTTGAAGACGTGCGTGCCGATGTAGATTTTACGCTATTGAGTCAAGTTGTTGTTTTTTCTCAAATGAATAATATGTATTATATGTACGAAGATTATTTAGGGCAAACGGTTAAAATAAAGGGGCATTATTATGCTGATTTTATACCCGATATCAATATGACTTATCACTATATATTACTAATGGACGAGGCTAATTGCTGTCAAGGTATAATGGAGTTTAGGTTGCCAGAGGGCGTAGCATATCCAGAGGCAGGCGAGGAGCTTATGATATTAGGTTACTATACTCTAGATATAGATGAAACTGGAGAGTATCCTTATGTAAATGCGTATCAATACGTTATATAATAATATAATAATAAATAATATAATAAATAATTAGGGGAAACTTAAAATTTGAAATCAATAATATTAAATGCTTTAATTTTACTTTTAATTTTAGGCTCAATAATTTTTTTAAATAATAGTTTTAGTAATAATAATAATTTTGCGGTCATACTTGACACTGGTAAAGCTGACTGCATAGTAATAAAAAATAACGATAATATAATAGTAATAGATACTGCTGAAAGTGAAGATTTTAGTAAAATCAAGAAGTTTTTAGATAGTAGCAACATAACACAAGTAGATTACTTAATAATAACCCATTTTGACAAAGACCATGTTGGTGGGGCTAGTCAGCTAATAGACAACTATCGAGTTTTAAACGTGATAGAGCCAAGCTATTTAAAAGAGAGCGAGTATGTAGATGACTACAGGGATTCTCTAAAGAGTAGTCCCCAAACAGTCTTGACTATACTCGACAAGGAGCTAGAGCTTGATTTTATCGGTATGAAGTTAATTCCAACGAGTCTTGAAGACGTAAACTCCAACAACAATTCGATTATATGTGAGTTGGTGCTAGAGGGTAAGAATATATTGTTGATGGGTGACGCTGAAGAAAAAAGGCTTGATGAGTATTTAAGCGATAATAATTTAAATAATAATTATGATTTTATTAAAATGCCTCATCATGGCAGTTACAATGATATGCTAGAGAGTTTAATTCAATATGCCGACCCCAAAGCGGTAGGGATAACTTGTTCGAGCAAAAATCCAGCTGATGAAGAAACGTTAGAATTACTGGATAAATATAATATAAAAACTTACTTGACAGAGTATGGGAATATAGATATACTAGAGGCTTTAAAATAATACAAAATAACCTTATAAGACGATTTATAGGGTGGTTTTGTGTAATATATTTTAGTTTTATGAAATATTTATAAAAAAAGTACTTGCATTATTCGAGATATTGTGGTAAAATTGTATAAATTATGAAATTAATATTAATAATTTAAAAAATACAAAATTTAAAATTTAAAATTTAAAAGGAGGAACACATGAAAAAAAATATTAAAATCAACACAATTAAACTTTTAGCTGGTACGATGATAGTTACTGGTAGTATTGCTGGGGGGGGGTACAACAGATTTAGCTAAGGATTT
>JAWXUY010000179.1:0-4097 GCA_044425885.1 bacterium
GAGAGGATTCTGGATAATATAGCTTATAATATCGTCTGGGTGGTCTGGGTCTTGAATAGAAACAAAAGCTTGATTGCTTATGAACTCGTGAGCAGAAGTAAATAGAGGCTCTATAGCTATATCCCCTAATTTGTTTATATATCCCCACATATCATCGACTAGAATAGCCGATAGACCGTCTGAGAAAATAGAGGGCGAGATATTGCTGTCTTGGTTGTACTCGAAAGGGAGTATAATATTATTTTCTTTGTCTATGAGCCCCCAAACATCATCTTTTTTTACCCAAGCTACGCCTTCAGAAAAAATATTTACATCGTCATATTCTGGAGGTATAAGAGTACTGCTATCTTCATCAATAAGAGCGAACTTATCACCTTGTATAGTCCAAAGAACTCCATCTACAAAATTATTACTGATGTGATTAGAGGTGTTATTTAAGTTAGTAACTTCTTGATTTATAACTTCTTCTAAAATATAAGGGCTTATATCGCTAATAGCATTGTTACTGGCATAGATAGAGTAAGTATAATTGTAATTAGGCAAGATATAACTTATAAGCATAAGAGTTAACAATGACCTAGTTAATAATGTTTTATTTAAAACTTTTCTTTTCATGAGTTGATAATTCCTTTCGGTTTTTAAAAATTTAGAAATATATTTTAAAGCTTATTTATTATAACACAAATATAAGATAAATGCTTGTATTTTATAATTTTTTAATATATAATAAAATAATTATTTAATTTTAAGTAAATTATAGTAAGTATCTATAGTATTAAATTTGATAAGTTATTAGAAATAACAGAATGTGATAAAGTGTTGTTTATGTACCGCCAAAGTAATATGTCACATGAGATATATAACTTCTTAAAAAATTAAAAAAATTAAAAAAATTAAAAAAAAATAAAAAAATAAAATATAATAAATAATTAATTAATTATTAACTTGCTTAATTGCTTTAGTTTGTGTTATTATATAGTTAATATACTAAAACTTAACGAGGTAGTAAAATTTTTATGGATAATAATAATATAAATAAAAAAAGTTTAAAGAATTTAGAATTTAATAAAATAAAAGATATTTTAGCAGGGTTTGCAAGCTCTAGCGTGGGCAAGCAGAAAGCGCTTGACTTATATCCGATTAATGATATAGACGAGATTAACTTAATGCAAAAAGAGACTACAGAGGCAGTAAACATGATATTAAAAAAGGGCTCACTAAGGGTAGGCGGACTTAGAGATATCACGCCTTATATTCAAAGGGTTAACGTAGGAGGAAGCTTAAACTTTGAAGAATTATTAAATATAGCAGACTTTTTATCAGCTTGTCAGAGCGCAAAAAACTATGCAAAAGCAGAAAATAAAGCAGATGTATTTGAGTACTTACAACCTAAGTTTGATTTAATAGAGCCGATAGAAGAACTGGATAAAGAAATTACAAGATGTATTATATCTATTAGTGAGATGTCTGACGAAGCAAGCCCAAAACTTAGTGAAATAAGAAAAAGTATAAAAAATACGAATGAGCGAGTTAAGATAGAGTTAAATAAAATAATACAATCATCTAGTTATAAGAATATGCTACAAGATGCAGTTATAACTGTAAGAGGAGATAGATTTTGTATACCAGTTAGAGCGGAATATAAAAACTCTTTTGCTGGGGTAGTGCACGACCAGTCTTCGACAGGAGCGACAGTTTTCATGGAGCCAACTTCGGTAGTAGTACTAAATAATAAAATAAGAGAACTACATGGAGAAGAAATTCAGGAAGTAAATAGAATTTTAAAGATGCTATCGGAAAGAGTACTGGAGCATAAAGATATACTGGAAAGTAATTTGGTTATTTTGGCAGAGATAGACTTTATTTTTGCCAAAGGTGAGTATTCTATTAAGATTGACGCAACAGAGCCTATTTTTAATACAAATGGTTATATTAATATTAAAAAAGGAAGACATCCGTTATTAGAGCCTAAAAGCGTTGTGCCAACGGATATTTATATAGGCAAAGATTTTGATACGTTATTAATTACAGGACCTAATACTGGTGGCAAGACAGTCTCGCTTAAAACAATGGGACTTTTTACTCTTATGGGTCAAGCTGGACTTCATATATCAGCCAAGCATGAATCTGAGCTAGCAGTATTTGATAATATTTTTTCGGATATAGGTGATGAGCAAAGTATAGAGCAAAGTTTAAGTACGTTTTCTTCTCATATGACAAATATAGTGGCTATTTTGAAAGAATTAACAGATAATTCCCTTGTATTATTAGATGAACTCGGAGCTGGGACAGACCCTACTGAAGGTGCTTGCTTAGCTATAGCAATTATTCAGTATTTACATGATAGACAAATTAGAACAGCTATAACAACGCATTATAGTGAGTTAAAAGTATTTGCTATATCAACAGAAGGTGTCTCTAATGCTTCTTGTGAATTTGATGTCAAAACGCTTAGACCTACTTATAAGTTATTAATAGGTATACCAGGGAAAAGTAACGCTTTTGCTATTTCAGAAAGACTAGGACTTCCAGACTATATAATAAATGATGCAAAAGATTTATTAAGCAAAGAAGATGCGAAGTTTGAAGACGTAATAACAGAATTAGAAATAAATCAAAAGTCATTAATATCGGAAAAAGAACGTGCGGAGAAATATAGAGAGCAAGCACGTAACCTCAAAGAGGAAATAGCAAAACAAAAGAGGAAAACAAAAGCTCAAAAAGAAAAGATTTTATTTAAAGCTACTGAAGATGCAAAGCGTATAGTGGCGCAAGCAAAAATTGACTCGGATAACATAGTAAAAGAAATTCAGAAATTAGCAAAAGAAGAAGCTAATAAGTCTAAAATAAATGACGAGAAACAAAAGTTAAAAGACAGACTTTCTAAAATAGATGGGAAGTTAGAGCAGTTTAACAACAAAAATCAAGCAAAAAGAGTTGTGCCGAAAGAACTTAAAAAAGATGACCATGTATTTATACATTCTTTAGGGCAAACTGGTATAGTAACCTCTAATCCAACAAATAAAGGCGAAGTAATGGTTAAAGCAGGCATAATGAATGTAAAAGTAAATATAAAAGATTTATCTATTGATTTAGAAAGCAAAAAGAAACTAGAAAACGATTTAAAAAGCCAGAAAAACAATAATAATAAAAAGTTTAAGCGTGCAACAAATAGTGGATTTAAAAATAATAAGGCTATGACAGCTTCTTATGAGGTTGATTTAAGAGGACTTTATGTGGAAGAAGCGATAGAGAAAGTAGATAAATTTATAGATGATGCGTTTTTAGCTGGAATGGACACTATAAGTATAATACATGGTAAAGGCACAGGGGCTTTAAAAAATGGGATACACGACTATTTAAGAAGAAATAGGAGAGTACAAAGTTATAGGCTTGGTGAGTTTGGCGAGGGTGACGCAGGTGTTACTATTGCTGAAATAAAATAAAAATAAAAAATAAAATAAAAAAAATAAATAAAGAGGTGATTTTTTTGAGTAATAAACTAAAAATTCTTATAGTTGATGATGATGAGCATATATGCGAGCTTATAAGTTTGTATTTAAATAAAGAGGGGTATGAGACTAAAGAATCTTATAATGGCAGAAGGTCTATACAAGATTTTACAATGTTTTCTCCGCATTTAGTATTATTAGATATTATGCTACCAGAAATGGACGGCTATCAAGTTTGTAGAGAAATTAGAAAGATTAGCTCAGTGCCTATTATAATGCTTACGGCTAAAGGTGAAATATTTGATAAAGTATTAGGGCTTGAGCTTGGTGCAGACGATTATATAGTAAAACCTTTTGACAGTAAGGAGTTAGTAGCGAGAGTGAAAGCGGTTCTTAGACGATACGAGACAAAAGACGAAGTAACAAAAGGTAAAAAGATAGTAGTGCCGAATATGACGATAAATCCGACAACTTATTTAGTAACGTATCATGATAAAGAGTTGGAGTTACCGCCAAAAGAGTTTGAGTTATTAAGCTTTTTAGCATTACACCCAAATCAAGTTTTTACAAGAGAGCAGTTATTAGATAAACTATGGGGCTATGAGTTTATAGGAGATACTAGAACAGTAGACGTTCATATAAAGA
>JAWXUY010000180.1:0-4070 GCA_044425885.1 bacterium
AATTAAATATTAAAATAAATATTAAAATAAATATTAAAATAACGATTAAAATATTATAGTTATTACTAGAATAATTTATTGACATTTTAGATTTATAATAATATAATTAGGCTTAATATAATTAAAAATAATTAAAAATAATTTAAAAAAGAGGTGTAATATGAATACAAAATATATTTTTGTTACTGGTGGCGTTGTTTCTGGATTAGGTAAAGGAATTACTGCCGCTTCGTTAGGAAGGCTTTTAAAAGCTAGGGGCTATAAAGTTACTATACAAAAATTTGACCCTTATATTAATATTGATCCAGGTACTATGAGTCCTTATCAACATGGTGAAGTTTTTGTCACTGAAGATGGTGCTGAAACAGACCTCGATTTAGGGCATTATGAGCGTTTTATAGATGAAAATCTCACTGTTAATAATAATATCACAACTGGTAAAATTTATTGGTCTGTATTAAATAAAGAAAGAAAAGGCGAATACTTAGGAGCGACTGTTCAAGTTATACCTCATATTACTAATGCTATAAAAGAAAGAGTTTATCGAGCAGGTAAAACTACTCAATCAGATATAGTTATAACAGAGATAGGCGGGACTGTAGGAGATATAGAAAGTGAACCTTTTTTAGAAGCTATAAGACAGGTCTCAAGAGAAGTATCACGTGAGAATGTTTTATATATTCATGTTACACTTATTCCATATTTAGCAAAATCAGGTGAAATGAAAACTAAACCAACTCAGCATTCGGTTAAACAGCTATTATCTATAGGTATACAGCCAGATATTATAGTATGTAGAACAGAGAAAGAAATTAGTAAAGAGTCAAAAGAGAAGCTGGCATTATTTTGTAACGTAGATAAAGACTGCATTATAACAAATATAGATTGCGACTCTTTATATGAAGTGCCTTTACTACTTGAAAAAGAAAACTTAGCTAAAATAGCTTGTAGAAAACTAGAAATACAAGATAATAAACCAGATTTAGTAGATTGGTGCGATGTTATAAAAAAAGAAAAAAATCTTGATAAAACTATAACAGTTGGGCTTGTAGGTAAATACGTTGAGCTACACGATGCTTATATGTCAATAGTAGAATCTTTGAAACACGCTGGAATTCATACAGGCTGTATGGTTAATATAAAATGGATTAACTCAAAAGAAGTAGAGGATATAGGAGTTAGTATACTAGAAGATGTTGACGCTATAATAGTCCCTGGGGGATTTGGTGAAAGAGGAGTAGAGGGTAAAATCAAAGCAGTACAATACGCTAGAGAAAATAAAGTACCTTTTTTTGGTATATGCTTGGGTATGCAATGTATAGTAATAGAATATGCTAGAAATGTACTCGAACTTAAAGATGCACATTCAGCCGAAATTAAGCCAGAAACTCCGCACGCTCTTATTGATTTAATGCCAGAGCAAAAAGATATAGACGGCTTAGGGGGTACAATGAGGTTAGGTTCTTATCCATGTAAGTTAAACCAAAATTCACTTGCATTAGAAGCTTATGGCGATAATTTAATATATGAAAGACATCGTCATAGATATGAATTTAATAACGAATACAGAACCCCTTTATTAAAAAGCGGACTAGTTATATCAGGGTTATCACCAGATGAGAAATTAGTAGAAATAGTTGAGCTTAGCAAAGACTTACACCCTTGGTTTGTAGGTGTGCAATTCCACCCAGAATTAAAGTCAAGACCCAACAGACCTCACCCATTATTTAAAAAATTTATAGAAGCAGGAATAACTAAAAAATATAGTTAAGAATTTTAGTTTAATATAAATATATGATTTATATAAAAAATAAAAATTTAATAGCGTTTAAATTTTTAATTATTACTCTAATTAGCATCACGGTTGTGATATTTGGGGTAGCACTTGGTAGTGTTTATATAACTCCTATTAGTACTATTAGTATAATAATTTACAAGTTATTTAATTACTCTTTTATTCCTATAGAAGATATAAGTAATACAAGTATTTCTATCATATGGAATATAAGACTACCACGTGTTTTACTAGCTTTTATAACTGGTGGTGGACTAGCTTTTAGCGGTGCTATTATGCAGTCTATACTAAAAAATCCACTCGCATCGTCTTATACATTAGGAGTATCTTCTGGAGCTGGACTTGGAGCAAGCTTTAGCATTTTATTTAACATATATATATTTGGTATATTTACTCTCCCGATATTTGGTTTTACTTCTGGTGTCATCACTGTTATACTAGCAGTTTTACTAGCAACAAAAATGGACAAGGGTATTATAAACAACAATACTATTATTTTAACTGGTATGGCGTTCTCTTTATTCGCCGACTCTATCATGTCTATTTTGATGGCTTTTAAAAAAGAAAGTCTTCAGAATTTGATATTTTGGCAGATGGGTCATTTTGGCTCTAAAGATAGTAGGTATTTATATATATTATATCCAAGCGTTATTATTATATTTTTACTAGTTATTTTAAAGCATATAGAGCTCGATATTTTAACTTTCGGGGACGAGCAAGCAAGCGTAACTGGAGTAGATGTCAGCAATACAAAATGGTATTTAATTATACTATCTGCTATTACCTCTGGAATAATTATTTCTATTAGTGGTATTATAGGCTTTATAGACTTATTCGTACCTCATATAGCTAGAAGTATATTTGGAACTAAGCACAGGTATATATTACCAGCTTGCTTTATATTAGGTGGAGCTTTTATGGTAGTTTGCGATTTAATAGCTCGCACGATTGTAGCCCCTGCTGAGCTACCAGTCGGCTCTATAACAGCCTTTATAGGAGCTCCGTTTTTTATATATGTTTATATTAAATCAAAAAAGTGAATAATAAAAATTATGCAAAATAAAAACCCAAAAATAAGTATAAAAGATTTGAATATTTATTACAAAAACAGCACCAGCAACAAGCTAATCCTCAAAAATATAAACTTAGATATATGTCAAGGGGAAAATTTAAGCATACTCGGTTGCAATGGCTCTGGCAAAACCTCTCTACTTAAATGTCTTACCAAAAATATTAATCACAATTTAATTCTTCAAGGTGATATTTTACTAGATGACAAGAGCATTAAAAAATACACCTCTAAAGAGTTAGCCAGAAAAGTAGCGCTATTATCACAAAATAGTCAACTATTATTCGAGCATACTATTTTTGATACTATCATGATGGGCAGGTATGCTTACAACAATAATTTTTATAATAATAATTTTAATAAAGCAAATAATAATAAAATTGTGTTAGATGCTTTAGAAGTAGTAGGTCTACTAGACCACAAAGACAGCTATCTTAGCACTCTTTCAGGCGGTCAGCTCCAACGTGTTTTTATAGCAAAAATAATAGCTCAAGACCCTGATATAATCTTATTAGATGAGCCTACCAACCATCTTGACATAAAGTATCAAATAGAGTTAATAAATTTTTTTAAAGATTGGTCTAAGCAGTACAACAAGACTATTATAGGTGTGTTTCACGATGTTAATTTAGCTATGCTCCTAACCCCCAGCACTATTTTACTACATGATAAAGCAATTAAATTTAATGGCAATATCAATGATATTATAAATACTGATTTGTTAAATATTGTATATGACACTGACATAAAATCTTACATGCTTGACTCTCTAAAAAAATGGTGTAATTAACAAAATAAATAAAATTTGAAAAATAACAAAAAAATACTTGCATTATTATTTTTAGTATGCTATAATCTACAAGATATATAATAAATTATATAATTATAATATGTAATACGAATGTTCCTCTACTTTGTGTTATTAACACGTATAACAAGTAAGAACATTAAATTTTGAAGGGAGATTACTTATATTATGAACAATATTATTAGAGAAATTGAAAATGCACAACTTAAACAAGAGGTTACGGACTTTAGAGTAGGTGATACTGTAAAAGTTTATGCAAAAATAGTTGAGGGTACTAGAGAAAGAACTCAAATGTTTGAAGGAACTGTTCTTAAAAGACAAAATGGTGGAGTTAGAGAGACTTTCACAGTAAGAAGAATTTCTTATGGAGTAGGAGTTGAAAGAACTTGGCCAGTGCA
>JAWXUY010000181.1:0-4069 GCA_044425885.1 bacterium
AAAATAATAAATAATAAATATATCTAAATCATTATTATTATTATTATTTTCTTTATTATCCATGCTATGCACTCTCCTTTTTAATTATAATTTATTATAACTTATAATCTAATTCGTGTATTTAGTTATATTTATTATTTATTATTTTTATCACAGGGTCACCATTTTTTTTTAACTCTGTAATTATTGACAACATCATTATATACAATCATTTTGAATAAAATATTATCATTTTGTAAATTTTTGTTTTTAAATTTAACTTTAAAAAAGCTTGAATTTAAGCCTAAAATTAGCTTAACGCATTAACTTTAAAAATACTTTAAAAACAATTTTTTTTTTGAAAATTCAGTAATAATTTTATTAAAAATAAATAAAAAAGATACTACTTGAATTCATATCTTTTTTATATTATATATATTTTTTTTATAAAATATTTACTATGTTTAACTTTTTATCTTACTTAACTTATTTTTAACTTATATTCAACTTTTTTAGCTTTCCTAAAAAAACTGTTATAACTAGCATAGATGCTCCGCTCCAAGCTGTTGGACACGCTATACAAACCGCAGTAAATCCTAAAGTATGTACTAGACCTGTCGCTGTTAAAACCCTGCCTAAAAGCTCTATAATACCCGCTACAGTAGGGAATTTTACATCTCCCATTCCCTGTATAGCTCCTCTAAATAATATTAGGCACATAAGCGGAAAGAAAAATCCACAGCTCCAAGCTAAGTATTGCTTAGCAAACGTTATAACTTCCACTAGTCTTTCTTCTTCAGCCAAGAACGCATTTATTAATTGGTCGTTAAATGAGTGTATTAAAATCCCACCCCCTACTGATATTATAACGCCTATTATAAACATTCTTTTCATACCATCTCTTACCCTATCAAACTTTCCAGCACCTATATTTTGGGCTGTATATGTAGTAGAAACTATTCCAAGAGTAACAAATGGTTGTATCGCTAACTGCTCTATTTTACTACAAATAGTGTAGGCGGCAACCGCTGAAGTACCTAACGTATTTATAACGCTTTGTAATATAATACTACCTGTAGCTATAATAGTAAACTGAAACGCCATAGGAACACCTATCGTCACAAGATTTTTTATAATATCAAAATTAACCTTAAAATCTTGTTTGCTTAATCTTAAAATTTCAAATTTTTTCTGCATGTATATAATACAAAGTATAGATGCTACACCTTGAGATATTACAGTTGCGTAGCCTGCTCCTGCTACCCCCATATCAAAATTAACTATAAAAACTATATCTAAAAATATATTTAATATAGATGCTATTACAAGAAATAATAAAGGCGTTCTGCTATCACCTACTGCTCTTAAAGTACTAGCATTCATATTATAAGTAATAGTAGCAAAAAGTCCTACTAATATAACTATTATATAGTTATAGGCATAGTCATGTATCTCTGCTGGTGTTTGCATTAAATCTAACAAAGGCTCTATAAATAAGACTGAAAGAGTAGTTAATAATATCGCAAAAAATACGCATAAGTAACAGCTCATCGCCACAAACTTTTTCAAGCGCTTCATGTCTTGAGCTCCATAAGATTGAGCCATCGGGACGGCAAATCCGTTTGTAAGACCTGTTGCGAAACCAACTATAAAAAATATAATAGCCCCTGTCGAGCCAATTCCTGCTAGAGCGTCAGACCCTACGTACTGCCCAACTATAATAGCGTCTACCATGCTATACAACTGCTGAAAAATATTCCCTAGTAATAACGGCACTATAAATCTTAAAATTAATTTTGTAGGATTCCCTACAGTCATGTCATTCACTTAAAAAGATTCCCCCTTTATGATTTTTATTATTATTATTATTATTATTTTAACATGTAGTAAACATCTTCTTCTATGCCACTATACTTACAAATTTCTTGAGAGTACTTCAATATTCTTCTTGCTTCTAATTCACATTCTATAAATATATTATCTGATACTTTATATGTTCTTCTAATATCATTTAAATCATTTGATATTATTTTTTTACCTGTAATAGTAATTAAGTTTTCATTATTTATTAAGTTTTGTAATATAGTTTCATCTTTAGAGTGAACATACGAACATATATTTGTTAGTAGCTCTTTCCACGTTGATATTTCATTTTCTATGCCACCTATAATTAATTTATATGGTTTTGTATTTTTTACATCTAAATAATCTAAAATATTATATTGATTAGAATAATTTATTACATTACTATTATCTCTATCATTATATTTATCTGGATACTCCCAAATTTTCAAAGCCATTTCTGCTAATTCTTCTGCTCTTTCACAAATTTCTTTATCAGTCCACTTTGAATAATTCGCTATACCTCTACTTATTGCTAAGTTAGAATTTTTATATATTTCTAACTTATTTGCAAAATTATTATTAGATAGCTCTGAATTGTAACCTGTTATAGTTAAATTGCCTATAGTATGTAAATAATTATTATAAATTTCTTTGTAATTTTCACCCAAATCATCTATCCAGCTTGAGTTAAGCTTTTGAGGTAATATATGCTCGATAGTAATATCTTTATTTATATTTACTTTTTCTTTAGACATATAATCTTCTAAAAGTATTAAAGTGTATTTGTTATACTTGTTTTTATATAATTTAAGATTTACAAAAGCTTCTTTAAATTCACTATTTTTAGGAAATATACTTGTATCTTCTTTTTTGCTTAAAACATCTAACAACTTATCTTCATATAAAACTTCTTCTGAATTTTTAAGCTCTATATTTAGACTTGCGAATACTTTGTTTAGTGCATTCGAGCTATAATTACAAACTAATCTTCTATAAATATAAGAAAGTAAAACTTTCATACTGTTTACTAAATCTTGTTCCGTCAGTTTATTATACTTGTAGTAATCATCAAATATATCTAATAAAGGCGGATAACAAGTTGAAGTTTTTAGCACTTTAAACTGCTTTAAACAATAGTTAATCTCTTCACTATTTGAATTACAATATAAAAATTGAGAATAATAACAAGAAAACTCTAGTAATTCCTCTAATATTCCATTACTGTAAAACTTATTATCATAATCTTGATAAAAAGTTTTAAAACTCTCATATACTTTATCTTTATTTGGAATAATAGATAACTTCATAGTTAAGAAATCACGTATAAAATCCGAAAGTTTGCTATTTGTAACATTATTTTCTATTTTTAGCCAATAATTTTTATATAAAAACTCTTGTTGCTCCACAAAATGGTTCATTAATAAATAATTTCTAACTAAATCTGATTGAGTTAGAGATAAACCAGTTGAGTTTAAACTTTCAAAAATCATTTGGGGATTTTCTGAAGGCTTATTAGATTCTAGTTGAATATAAACAAATGCTATTTTGCTCATAGATTTTAGTATATCTGGTGTATTTACGCTTGAATTTTTTAATAATTTAATAAATAAATTATAATTATTAATTATATTATTGCTTTCTATAACTTCTAAATTATTATTTATTTGATTTATAAGATTTATATAATCTTCCATGTCATTTTCTACTAATCTTAACTTATAACGTTCTTTATCTGCTTCAGCACGTCTATTAACTAAATAATCTTCATATATTTCATCTTTTTTTTCTTCATCTTCGATAAAATCACGAATAGCCAATAATAATAAATAAATGCTAGTAATTCTTTGTTGTCCATCTATTATAGTAAAATTATTATAACCATTTTTATATTCAGAAACATAAACAATTGTTCCTAAAAAATGTTCTATATCTTCATCACTATCATTAAGAGCTAATTTCTCAATATCCGAAAATAATTTTTCACAATGTTCTTTTTTCCAATCGTAATTTCTTTGATAAACTGGTATACTGAATATGGCTTTTTGAGATATAAAATCTAAAAGCCTTGTTTTTTTTGCTTCCATAAATATCAACTTCCTTTTCTTTTATTTTTTATTTTTTATTTTTTTTTCAATTATCTTTACAATCTCTACCCAAAAAACTTATCATACAACTCATTCATCACAACGCACACATCATCACAAGTGTAGTTAGCGAGGTTTTTAAGCTCTTGATTAGCATTTTC
>JAWXUY010000182.1:0-4056 GCA_044425885.1 bacterium
TCTTGAAAGGCGTTAGAAAGCTCATAACTACTCACGCACTCACCCACTAAGTAGTATTGATAAAAGTATCTACTTGCAATAGGACTTAACTTATGAAGAAAATCAAATGTTTGTTCTGATTCAACTGTTGTATTAAGTGAAACGAGTATCATATGAAAATTTTCAGTAGTTAAACTATCTTTAAGCGTGTCTATCATGGTTACTTGTTCTACTATATTTGGTATTAATTCCTCTGGAACTGCGCCCGAGTCCTTCATATTATATAAAAAATAAATTAAATCTATAACTGGTATCGTATACGTATCTGAAATATTTACGTAATCTTCTGCTTCTCCTATACTTCCAGCAAAATTAGCAAATATCATATAGGCAGTTTCAGCGTCAACTCCTACTAATTGAGTTGCTTGCATATAGTTAATCGGAGTATCTAATGTCACTCCTTCTGCTATTTCTATCGTACTAAAGCTTGTGATAGAGTCTACTTGAGGTAATTTGTAAAGGTCAACCGCAAATTTATCTATAAGAGTTGAACTTCTACTTGGAACTATTATTGCAAGGTCATTACTTTGTCCAAAAACAGAATTAATTTGATAACTAGGCGATTCGGTATCTAAATCAGATGTTCCCTCATAAAAGAAATACTCCGCTTTATCGGCATATGTGTAAGCAAGAGCCGTCACAATTAAGAATAACGGAAGAACTATTTTAGTTGATTTTAATGAAGCATTACATAAGTTTGCTATGCTTGGCACAAAATTCTTATGAGTAGTTTTTTGTATTGCCTTGTCAAAAATAACAAGTAATGACGGCAATAACGTAAATACGCAAAACAAACTAATAAATATTGATTTAATCAATACTTTTGACATATCAAAGCCTAATCTATAAGTCATATATGATAATGCAATTAAACCACATACTGTTGTAAGGCTACTCGCTGATATCTCTGGTATAGCTTTTGAGAGAGCAATCTTACAAGCTTCGTTAGGGTCATTTAGCTCTCTTTCTTCTGTATAACGGTGTAATAGTATTAAGGCATAGTCTATAGCTAAAGCTAATTGTAAAATAACTCCTATAGAATCAGATATAAAAGATATATCATAAAATACGAAATTAGTGCCTTTATTTATTAATGCCGCTACTCCAAAAACGCATAGTAGTATAGGGATTTCTGCAAAAGATTTAGATGTAAATACTAAAATTAAAGAAATAATTATTACAGCTAATCCCAAAATCATAGTCATTTCAGCGTTTAAGTCTTCTTCATCGTTGTTATAAACTGAAGAATTTATTATTACTTGAGTATCTGAAAAGTTATTGGTGATATCTTCGTTGATATTCGTAAGTATCTCTACTATATCGCTATTTTCACTAAATTCGCTATCAAAATTAATTTTGTACAAAGCGTTGTCTTCTTTGTATTTAGTTTCGTCAAAAGTAACTTGTAGCACACCATCTGTTTGAGATATCTGGTTATAGGCAACTAAAGAGTCGTCATAGCTGATATTCTTTAACATCAGGTCAGCGCTCACTAATTGTGCAAATTCTTCCTCAAATACTACGAGCCCTTTTCTTGTTAAAGATGTAGGCTCTAAATAATTTGATAAGTCTGATTCGATAGTAGCTTTATCGAGTGTAAAAATAGACCCTATAGAAAGACACACGAATAATATTATAAACATCGGTTTATAATTTAATATAAACGAGGATAGTTTATAAAAAAAATTATTTTTTTCTTGCATGGTTAAAATTCTCCTTTAGAAATTAAAATTTAAATATTTTATATATAATATTATCACTAGAAATAAAAAAAAACAAGAAAAATTAAAAAAAATATGAAATTTTAATAATATTTAATAATATTACATCTAAAATAAATTTTAATTTTTTTAAGTTTAACACAATAAAATCTGTTATTTTAAACGATATTGTAAGGTATTACAATATATTATAATATGAAGATATTTTTTTTAAAAAAAAGTTGACATTGAGTTGTAAATGTGTTAAAGTATCTTTTAGACGTATTTATGACTGTTGCGTCCTTTTTTATTAAAAAAATTTTTTCTTGACTTTATTACTATTTAGTTATAAAATTATAAAGTAACTACTTAACTACTTTAAAATCATAAAAAAATATCATAATTTTTAATTGTTATGTTAATATTAAAAGATTAAACGCAAAGTTTAAGAGCTATGTTTGGTGTAAGTTGGACAAACTTTATTGTATTTTTAATAATAAAGCTTGTTCTGGTAAAACCAATAATGTAGTTATAAAATAGTTCAATTAATAAATATAATAAAAATAAGTGAGGTGAAAGTTTTGAGAACTAAAATTACTTTAGCATGTACTGATTGCAAACAAAGAAATTATAACACTATGAAAGATAAAAAAGCACATCCAGATAGAATGGAAACAAAAAAATATTGTAAATTCTGCTGTAAACATTCTTTACACAGAGAAACTAAATAATTTTATTTGAATTTATTGCTAATTTATCGTAAAATTCAACTTAAATTATTGACAACTCTAAATCAATATGTTAGAATGTATTCGCAATAATAAAAAAGTTTAATTAAATGATACACTTAAACTTAATAATATTTAATAAAAAATAATATGAGTTTACGTGGAGTTTAATGTTTGAAACAGTTTTTTTTAATGATATTATAATTAATGTAATATGCGATTAAAACATCTATAGGTTGTGTGCGCTATGTGTAGTAGATATATACGTAGATAGTAAGCTATAAATAATATTTGAGATTATAATAGTATAATTTATTGATTTTCACTTGTTGTACTGACTGTTAGTTTTTTAAAAAAAACTTATATAAATTAAAATATAGGAAAGGAAAAGCTACTAAAATATTAAATTAAAGAAAAATTAGCGATTTATAATTAAAGATAATAAAATTATTAAAATATAAAATATGTACGGAGTGCTAACTTCGGAATTTAAGCCTTTGGAGAATTATATTTGGGTAGATTATCTATAAGAGTATAAGTTTGTTGAATAAGGGAAAATCTTGATATGATTAAAAATGTAATCATATTTTAAGTAGCATTTGGGTAAAGTATGAAAGAAAATGAAGAACAATCAAAAGATGTAAATAAATCTTCTAAATCTGAAAAAGAGCAAACAGGTAATAAAAGTAAAGAAAGTTTTTTCAAGCCATATAAAGATGAATTCAACAAGATTACATGGCCAACAAAACCAGTATTAATTAAACATACTATTACAGTTATTACATTTTGTTTAATTATAGGTTCAATAACTTTTGTTTATGATTTTGGGATAGATACTTTTTTAAGTAAACTAGCTGAATTGGTGTCATAATTTTAATAACATAAACTAAAAAAAAAGAAACTAAAAAGAAACTAAAAATATGTTTATTTATGTAATAGTGGTGATAATACGCCGAAAAAATTATAATAAAAATAATATTGTTTAAAGACTAAGAAATTTGAAAATATAATATAAATACTATAGGTGGTAAATACATGATAGAAGATGAAAAAATGACTGATGATATTATTACTGATGAAAATTTGGAAAAAGATTTAGATTTAAGTTCATTAGATTCTAATATTTCTGAAATACCAAATTTTGAAGATGAACAAGAAGATGATAACGATATTGAAGTCAAAGAAAGAAAACCTCTTAAAGATGATATCAAATGGTATGTTATTCATACTTATTCTGGTTATGAGAATAAAGTAAAAGCAAACATAGAGAAAATAGTTGAAAACCGTGATATGTACGATGAGATATCTGATGTTATAGTACCTATGCAAGATATGGTAGAAGTTACTAAATCTGGGCAAAAGAAAACGGTTTCAAGAAAAGTTTTTCCAGGATATGTATTTGTTAAGATGTCTATGAATGATGAGACTTGGTACGTTGTTAGAAATACCCGTGGAGTTACGAGTTTTGTTGGACCTGGTTCTAAACCAGTTCCACTAACGGAAGATGAAATACTCAACATGGGAATAGAAAGCTTTGTTGATACTTGTGATATAGAAATAGGCGACGTGGTGCTTGTAAATGACGGACC
>JAWXUY010000183.1:0-4042 GCA_044425885.1 bacterium
TAATGTTATAATAGTCTTAATGGATAAATTGTTTAGTAATTTTAAAGCTGATTTAAATTATAAATTGTATTTTATTATAGATTATAATTTATAAAAAGGAGATGATACGTAGGGGATTATGAATAATTTAAAAAATAATTTAATATGGATAGTTCTAACATTGGTAATGCTAATTTCTCTCATATTAAATATAATAATTAGTTTAGAAATTACAAGTCTTTCAAGTGCTTCTGAAACATTGACTGATATTGAGTACCTAAATTCAAGTACCCAAAGAATTGTAAAACTTAGTATCGAAGATCGAGACATATCTCTATTATTAAAAGATATCAATAAAGCTATTATCTCAATGGAAGGTGACGAAAATATAAAAAATACTATAGCAGATGCTAAAAAGTATAACCAAGAAATAAGTGTTCAACTAGATGAAGTTTTATTAGATTGGTCAGATATACAAAATATAGTTACCGAAAATGTAATCAAAAAAGATTTATTATATTTCTCTGGTGAAAGACATTTTTATAATTCTAACGAGTTATCGCAAAGTTTATCTTATTTTATAGAACGAAAAACATTTGAAATTAAAAAAATGGAAATTTTTATGATTATAATTAATATAATAATTATTTTATTAATTATAAAAGCGTTTGAAATAGTTCAAGTAGAGATGAAAAAATCTAAGAAGCTTGCTTCTAATATGTTTGTTGATTCCGCAACAGGTTTATATGATAGGTCAAAATGTCAAGAATTATTTAAAGAGGAAGCTCTACTAGATGGAGCTGACGAAGATGGTACTATAATAGATATTAATCTAATTAATAGAAACCATGGACGTTCTAAAATAGTAATAGTATTTGATTTAAATGACTTGAAGAAAACAAATGATACATATGGTCATAAAATAGGTGATGAGCTAATAGAAACATTTGCAAGAATTTTACGTGAAGGCGCTAAGATACACAAAAAAGAACCTTTTTTAGGTAGGTACGGCGGAGATGAATTTGTAGTCTACTACGAAAGTGCGAAAGTATCTGATGTAGAGACCTATCTAAAAGAAGTAAATCAAATAAGAGAAGAACAAAATAAAAAAGAGTCAAGGTATCAAGTTTCTTACGCCGTTGGATACGCAGTCGCCGATAAGAATTCTAATATAAATACTTTTAGAGAGTTATTCGATACTGCTGATAAAAATATGTATGAAAACAAAAAAATGCTTAAAGCTAAACAAGTGTAAGTATTAAAAAAATATATATAATTAAAATTTTTAAAATTTTAGAAAGGATAACTACTTAAAATTAAATTAAATTAAATTAAATTAAATTAATAAATAACGAATATTTAAGTCACTTTTAATTTTTAGTTTTAAGTAGTAAAAAATAATATAATTATGAATAATATGAATAATTTAGAAGAAATAAGCATAATAGAAAAAATGGTTTTAGATAACGAAAAAATAGGAATTGCAGTAGTAGATAAAAAAAGTTATAAAGTAATATACCACAACGAGAGATTTTATGACATAATGCCAAACATAAAAGTAGGTGCAATTTATTATGAGCTCCAAGGTAAAACAGAGGCTGAAAAAGAATGTTTTGAGAGAGTAAGCCAAGGAGCACCTAATATAGATAAAAATAACCCCCAATGGATTAGGAAAGTTATAGAGTATAATATAAATAGCGTAGATAACCAAGATGGTATTTTTATTATTTATTATAAAGATAGTATAGAGTATATAAGCCAAGTTAACTCCCAAGACAGCTTAACTAAGTCTTTATTATTTAACGGTTTTGAAGAATATTATACAGAGTATGTACAAAGAAATCAATATAAGTATGCTTTATGTAGCATAGACATAGATAAGTTTAAATACGTAAATAGTGTTTTTGGATATGAAGTTGGTGACGAGGTTTTAAAGCGTGTAGCAACCGTTGTAAGAGATTTTATAGACAAAGAAGAAAACTTTTGTCGTATGAACGAAGACAAGTTTTCTATATTTTTAAAATATGAAAACGAAGTGCAGTTACATCTTAAAGTAAGAGAGCTTGCAGAAAAATTTGAAAATATGAGAGATTGTCATTTTTCAGAGGCTAAAATCACTATTATAGGTGGTGTTACGATTGTTAATAAGCAAATGACTCTAAACTCTTTATTAGACCAAGCAACTATCGCAAGAAAAAGCGGTAAAGGCTCACACAAAAACAAGTTCTCTTTCTATAATCCTACTATGGACGTAAACATAAGAAAAGAAATACAAATAGAAGAAAGAGTTCCACACGCTATGGCAAATGGAGAATTTCAGCCATTTTTACAGCCTAAGTTTGATTTAGAAACTAAAAAAATATGTGGTGCAGAAGCCCTTGTCAGATGGATAACGCCTACAGGAATGATTTATCCAGACGAGTTTATACCTCTATTTGAAAGAAATGGTTTTATAGTTACGCTTGATTTTATTATATATGAAAAAGTAATGATTTATATAAGAGAGTGTCTGGATAAAAATTTACCAGTTTATCCTATATCGGTGAATGTTTCAAGAAATCACATAAAAGATAAGCATTTTATGGATAAGTTTATGCACTTAATAAGAAAGTATAATATACCTTGTGAGTTTCTTGAGCTAGAGGTGACAGAGAGCGTATTCGTAGAAGACAAAGTTCAGCTAAAACATTTTATAGATAGCATAAAAAGTGAGTCTTTAAAAGTCTCGATAGATGATTTTGGTACTGCCTATTCTTCACTACAAATATTAACAGACATAAATGTTGATATATTAAAAATAGACAAAGGCTTTTTAGACAACATAAATACAAACACAACTGAGGAACACGTAGTTACTAAAGACGAAATCCTTATTAAAAACATAATTAATTTAGCTAAAGAATTAGAGTTCAAGGTAATATGCGAAGGCGTAGAGACAAATGAACAAATAGAATTACTGAAAAATATAGGTTGTGAGCTTGGTCAAGGTTATGTGTTCGCTAAGCCGATGCCTCTATCGGAATATGAAGACAAGTATTTATTATAATTATTTTTTTTGAAAGGAAAAACTATTAATAGTATGTAATGTATATGGAAAATGAAAACAAACCACCTATAGAAAAAAAACCACCCGAATATTTATTTATTCCTTTATTAGCTAGAGAAAGGCTTCTAGTAGAAATTATTCTTGTAATAGACCAATTAAATAAAAAAGGTAGTAATATAAAAGAATATGCGTATACGAATATAAATATTGTATCTGTGCTTATGGGTGAAAAACCAGTCCTGAGATTATGCTCGCTCTTAACAATTTATAAAACTATATCTCAAGATTCTAAGTTACATAATTGTATTAATTATTTGATAGATTTAGAAAAAAATGGAGAAGGTGTTGCAAGATTTAGAAATACATACGATGAAGATGGTAATATTTTAAGATATCCAACTGAAGATTTAATAAATACTGAAAGAGAAAAAGGTATTATACCAGCTGGTATAGGTTCTCATATAAAAGCAGGTTGTGTGTCGCCATCTGGTGAAGTATTGCGTTATACATCTCAAGAACAAAGAATTGCTAGTTTTATAAAACAAATATTACAAGCAGAAAAAATATATTTACCTATAACGCCTAAAGACAATTTTATGTATGCAAGTATACAAAAAGCCAAAGATTTAAATCTACTCTATAAAAAACAGGATATTAAAAATCATCCAAATAATCTTATAACAAATTTATATATATATTCAGGTTATGACTACACAAACACATATTCACAAAAATTAATAAGATTTAATGTATCTAAAAAATTCCATGATGATAACTTTATTAATCTTATAGTAAGCTTAATACAAAACCAAGGGTATACATATCAAATGAACTATATATAAAAATATATATATAAATATATAAATAAATACATAAAGAAAGAAGTGATTACAAATTTATGAAAAATAATAATTCTAATGATTTAGAAGATTTAATATATACTGATAAAATCCTAAATATAATAAGTGAATTCTTAAATACTCAAGATTTAAGAATTGCTATAAGCTCTATAATTAA
>JAWXUY010000184.1:0-4040 GCA_044425885.1 bacterium
ATATGAAAATTATTGGAGGTACTATGGAAAAAATAAAAGATATATAGGGGTAATTTTAGGTACTATACTTATAATTATTTTTCTATGCATTTTTCAATTTTTGGTGGTTTAATTATGAAACTTTTTGGGTTTCAATATGAATCTATTAGTAGCTTAACTCTCTTTTTTGTTATTGTTGGGGTATTAGGTTACCCTCTAGAGCTGATAGCTCAATCATTACCAAAAGCATTATTAACACTTAATAAAATTAATACCGCTTTTGCAAAAATATTATTTATATTTTTAGATGCTATATTCACTATAGTTACGATGAAATTTGTAGATTATTTTATGGGAAGTGTTTTGGCAACGGATATTTCTATATTTATTATTGCACTTATAATAGCTTTTATAGGTGCAGAAAATATATATGAAAAATAATTATAATATATACTGGACATCAAAATATTAATTTTAAAGTAAATAAAATAGTTGTTAATAAATGGGGTTATTAAAAATTTATCCAGATATCTCTTGTAATAAAGAATGTTACAGGTTTTTTGAATAAAAATAAGAAAATAATTTAGTAGTAAGCGGTATTGGAATAGAGCAAGATAACTAGAAAGAAGATAGTATGTACATTATTAATAATAAATTATATTATAAATATCTCTCTTGGCTAGATATTTATATTGGAGTAAAAAACCAAAAATTAAATAAAAAAATGGCAATAAATTTTGCAGAATACTTAATAGAATATAATAAATGTGATATTGATTTATTAATTGAATTTTTTATAGATGATAATATCAGAGTAGAAGAAATTCTTAATATAATAAAATCTTTAATAAATAATGAGCTTATCACTCAAGATAGTAAATCTATTGATAAACTTAGATATATTTTACTTATAGAAGCAAGAGAATTATTTAATAATAACAATGAATTATTAGAAAAAATAGAAGATATATATTCAAGCTTTAATTATCCTGAAGATATGATTGATTTTATATACTACATGCCAAATAATAAAAATATTACATTTAATAGTCCAGATGAGTATACTTTATATACAATAAAACTATTTGATGATTATTTAGTTAACTTAAAAATAATGATAAAATCTTTATAAAAAAAATTGCACATACACATGTAATAGAAGAAATTTTTTTCAGAAGCAGTTCAAAAACAAGAAATAAATATAAGTTTAGAGTACGTGTCTAAATATAAATATAAAGAAGAAGTAATAGAGCAGAAAGAGGTAAGTCAAGAAGAAATAAAAGAAATAGTAGAGCATTTCAAGAAACAAGACTATATTAAAAAAGATGGAACTATAAAAGATATGCTTAAAAATGCTATAAAGCTTAATAATTTAGACTTACCAGCAAAATATGAAGGGTGATTTTTATAACAAAAATTTAAAAATTTGACAAAAAAATACAAGATTAACTTTATAAGTTAAATAAGTAAAAATAAAATATTAAAAATAAAGAAGTCTAACTACTCCAAGAGATATATAAAGATGTTGGCAAACTTAATGATAGTATCTGATAAACTTCAAGAAAAATACGGAGTAAAAAATAAAAATATAGATTGTGATTATAAAAAAAATGGTAAAGTTTCAGAGGAGGGTACTCACCATGAACTTCTTTCTTTAAAAGGTGATTATCATCATATGGTTGAATTGCAAAATAAAAGCTTAAATTGGGTATTGAATTAGCAGAGAAAATAATTATCTAAAAAAAGAGTATGCCCAAACTATTTATGTCATACTCTTTTTTATTGAAGTAATATGTTTTTTTGGGTATGATAGATAAAATAAATAAATAAATATTATCATTTTTTTACTTACAAGTTTTGTATCTAAAAAATAAGAAGTTTCAAAGTTAGTTATCGTACTTTATATTTACCATATACATTAAACCAATTTTTAGGCTTTGGTATAGGTTTTTGTCTAGCATACTTTCCTTTTAGTTTTAGTTTTAGTTTTAGTTTTACTATTTCTATTCAGTCATGATGACGTTCCTGTAAATTATTGCTTTCAAACTCGTTAATAGCTCCCATCATAGTTACCATTACTTAGCCTGACTTGAAAGTTTATTTTTTAGAATATATTAATTAGAAGTATCTACTTTCCATTTTTCAAGTTGTATATCGTATTTATATTTTGAATCACCAAAGTTGACATTTTCAGGGAGTACAACATCAGTGCTAATATAAACTTTATGCCCCATTATAAACAACAGTATTTTGTATAATAATTCATATTCTAACGCTTGTAATATTATCTAAATCTTTCGCAAAGAGATTCTCTATTGTGGAGCTATCATATTTTATGTAGTCATATATGCTATTATTAACCGCTATAGCATTATAGTCTAGTACTCATGTCCTCTGAACAAGTCTACCACGCATCTTATAGGGTGCGTCTGGTACTCCTATATTTTAAATTTTAATTTCATATACGTTCGACTTCCTTTTTATTTATAATAACTTTCATATCCATGATACGCTTTCCAAAATTCTTTTATATCATTAATATTAGGTTTTAATTTTCTCAAAATATTATTAAGGTCTACTTCTGGTATACGACTTCTATTATTTGCTATTAAAAAATGTATTATCCGAACAAATCCATACTTTAGTTGAATTTGGAGTTGGTTTTCTCTTAGAAATGTGTATATGAATAGGCTCACCATTCTCATTTGACCAAATACTTATTTGATAACCATTTATTACATATAGCTTAGGCATTATTAAGCTCCATTTCTATTTCTTCTATAATACAAGCTCTATTATTTTCTAAAAACCTTTTATAATATGCTATATCAGACTCATTAAAACCATCATTTTTTATTATATTATTCTCTATATCTAATATTAATTCATTAAAACCTTTATTTATAGACTGTTCAAAAGTAACTTCTATAATAGTATCTTTAACTAAATACGTAACTTCTGTATTTCTAATACACAAAGTCATATAATGTTGTCTTCTCATTTAAAAACCTCCTAATAATGTATTTTAATTTCAGGTATAATTTTTATTTCGTAAATTTTTGATATTTGTACTATATTAGAGTTAATTTTATACTGTATAAATTCCTCTTTACCTTTTTTAATTAAATTTTTCCTAACTTCTGGACAATTAAAATCTGAAGATAATAAAAAATCTTTTCCATTATTATTATAGTACAAATAACGAACCCAATAAGGCGAAGTGCTATTTAATTTAGACAAATCTAAATATATTTGTAAATCATCATGTTTATTCTTTTTATTTTTTCTAATAATTTCAAATGTATCTTGTTCGCTTAATTTTTTCCTTAATCCATTATATCTAGAAGATATTAAAAATGTTTCATTTGTTATATTATATTTTTTTAATAACGACTCATCAGCTAATTCTAATAATTTTTTTTGTGTGTAAGTATTGAAATTTTTTAATTTATCCATTTTTCAGTCTCCTAACAATTATATCTTTTAGTTTATGTTTTTACCTATTTCATCTCTTTTATCTTCTATATTTTCAAATATTTCAATTATAGTTTTCATAATATAACCACATCTTAATAATTATATTAAAATTTATTACTTTTGTAAATTTTTTTTAGGCGTTCAGCATAGACACTCCTCGTAAATAACTACTCAATCACAAGTTATATTATACTATATAAATATTTTTGTCAATTATAAAATTAATATTTAAGTATATAAAAGTTTAAGTTTTAACTATTAAATCTTAATTTTACTTGCTTTAATATATCATCAGCTATATTATGATCTGTCATATCTAATATACTTTTAATATGTGCATTAGAGTTTACCTCACATACCAAAAGCTCATTATTATTACCATATAAAATATCAACTCCAGCAAAATTAGTATTAACAGTTTTAGAAGCTTCAATTGCTATTTTTTTTATATTATCTGTTAAAGGGATTTTTTTCATAGTTCCTCCATTAGTAACATTTGCTCGAAAGTCATTAAGGTTTACTCTCTCAACAACAGAAATAACCTCATCAAATAATACATATGCACGTATATCATGACCATAGCT
>JAWXUY010000185.1:0-4031 GCA_044425885.1 bacterium
CATAAACATCAATCCTTTCCAATATTTAATATTTAATACAATTATATACTATATAATATGTACTGTCAAATATGTCAATAATTATAACGTTAATAACGCCGTAGCTCTTTCTCTAATAAAACTCTGAATAAACTCTATACGTTCTTGATTTATATTTAAGTCGGAGTTAGTAATATCAAAGCTAAAACCTAATAAATATTCAAGATTATGCTTGTCACCGAGTTGACATTTAGATATAATCGCCTCATCTATAAAAGAGTCATATAACTTAGGGATATATAATTCCAAAAACTGCTCTAAAGTTTGATACTTGTCATTAAGCATAAAATAGCATAGCATTCCTACACCATTGTCATATATAGGAGCGAGACCCTTTATCTTATAAGTATAAGCATCTATTATAAACGCTAAATTATTCATATGACGGTCACTATTAATAGATAAATAATCGAAGATTATAAGCTTGTTGAAATCATCTAAACATTCTTGATCAACACCTTTGCAAAAATCTCTTATCTTATCGACTTGATTAATACCTACTTTCAAATAACAAGAAGCGTGAATAAGACTTTCAGCCTGCTCACACGGACTAGTTATTAGAGGACACTTTGAAGTATTTTGATTATTATAACAGCCTAACTCATAAGGCGTATGATTATAACCTAAAGTACGTAAGACTTGAGAAGCTAGCACCTCCGACTCTGGCTCTCTGCCAGCGTTACAAGAACCAGTTGAACCTTCTTTTATTAAATAAACTTGTTGGTTTTCAACGACCCAGTACTTGGGTAAAAGACCGTCTGTAGTTAATAGAGATGAATTAGGGATAGAACCGCTTGAAATACTTTTAAATAAATTTATATCGCCCCAACTTAAACTATCCCCAACCTTTTGAACCCAAAAAGTATCTGTTAAAGATAATAGATTAGAAAAATTTATTAAATCCTTCATACCATCTAAAGAAAACTCTTGAATAATTTCTTGAGTATACTTTCTGTATAGAGGAGCTACCCTGTTGTCTAACCAGCTTATTAAATTGTCCGATATAAAAATAGGCAACCTAATATTTTCAGTCAAAATAGCCACTTCTTTACTTTCTACTTCTTGATATTCATAGCGACCTATCACTTCGTCTTTGTTCATTATTAAATAGCTTATAGTATATCACTCTCCTTATTTATATACAATATAATAATTTAATCAAATAAAATTATTAACATAACAACTACACCTATAACGCCTGACATACGAGTAGTAAATAAAGCTAACTCCGAAGGCTGAGCATTTTCAAACTTCCAACCATGAGATAAGAACAAGATTATACTTGGATAAGCAATACTTAAAATACTCACTAAAATAATCAAAGTAAATAATAAAGGGTGTTCAAAAAACACATGAGTTTTTTTATAATCAGGACTGTTAGTTGTTGTTACCCCAAGTAGAGAAGCTTTTGGTAAATCGTTAAAAATTTCTATTGTATCTAAATTTTCTAGAATAAAATTAAAGAGTGTTTCACCATCTATATAATTATTTGGATTATCCATATGGACATAATAGTCATCACTCCAACTTGATATATTTTGGTTTTTGGAATAAGTAGAACCATCAGGGTAAACTACTTCAAAATAATAATCATCAATAGAATTAGAACTAGAACTAGAATTATTGATTATTTCAAAATGATATGTATAGTCGTTAATGCCATCTGATATAATCTCAACAAAGGGTAGTAAATCTAACTTTAAAGTTGAGTCTGCTAACGCATTTACACGTAAGCTTAAAACAGTGGAAATTACTAAAAACCCAAGCATAAAACACTTTGAAAGCCTGTTAAACATAAAAATCACCTCCTTTCATTTAATAAAATAAATAAAACTTGTAAAAACTACCACTTATTTTATTAAACGTATTTATATTAAGAAAGTTCTTCCCACTGTTCGAATAATTCTTCTAACTGATTTTCTAATTGAGTTTTGTTATCTATAACCTCTTTTGACTTAGTGCCATTTGTATATACTTCTTCAAGAGTTAATAAATGGTCAGCCTCTTTTATTTGCTCCTCTAACTTCTCTATTTGAAGCTCTATCTTGTTAATTAAAGTTTCTTTTTTACGAGCCTCTGCTTGGGCTTCTTTTTGGGCTTTCCAGTCTAACTTGTTATCGGAAGTGGTAATATTGGTAGTAGAGGTTGTAGGAGAAAGAGAGCTAGAATTAGCATCACTTTCTTTTGCTTGTTTTTCTAATTTTTCTAAATAATAATCGTAATTTCCAAGATAAACATTCATGCTGTCTTTTGTAAGCTCAAATACTTTGGTAGCAGTATTGTTAATAAAGAACCTGTCATGAGAGATATACATATAAGTGCCAGTATAATTGTTTAAGGCATTTTCGAGAATTTCTTTTGAAACAATGTCGAGATGATTGGTAGGCTCGTCTAGGATTAAGAAATTAGCGTTCGATAGCATTATTTTAGCGAGAGCCACACGCCCTTTCTCACCACCGCTTAACGTTGAGATTTTTTTAAATATGTCATCTCCAGTAAAAACAAATATAGCTAAAGCATTTCTTATTTCTAGATTTTTAAGATTAGGGAAAGTATCTGCGATTTCTTGGAATATCGTTTTGTCTAGATTAAGATTTTCTTGTTCTTGGTCATAGTAGCCTATCTCTACGTTTGAGCCAAGCTTAACACGCTTAGTAGAAGTATGAATAGTGTTATTGTTGTAATTATCATACTGTAGCTTGTTCATGATGATTTTAAGGAGAGTTGTTTTGCCGATGCCATTTGCACCTATAAGAGCTATCTTGTCCCCTTTTTTGACATCAAAAGATATGTCACTAAAAAGAGTATGACTAAAAGACTTAGAGATGCTGTCAACAACAAGTACGTCATTGCCACTTTCTTTTTTAGGAGTTATAGATAATCTCATTTTGTCAGGTAGGCTTTCAGGCTTAACTATTTTATCCATTTTGGTAAGAGCCTTTTCTTTATTTTCAGCACGCTTTACAGATTTTTCCCTGTTAAAAGAGCGTAGCTTTTCTATAGAGGCTTCTTGCTTTTTAATTTCTTTTTGTTGGTCTAGATATTGCTTTAACAACACTTGACGCATAACCTGTTTTTTATTATAATAAGAGTTGTAATTACCACTATAAATAGTGGCATTATTGTTTTCAAGCTCTATCACCTTGTTTATTATTTTGTTTAGAAAATACCTGTCATGAGATATAATTAGAACAGACTTAGAATAACCTTTCAGGTAATTTTCGAGCCACTGAATAGAGTTTATGTCAAGATGATTGGTAGGCTCATCTAGTAATAATAAATCGGGGTCTTGTAGAAGGATTTTCCCAAGAGCAACCCTAGTTTTTTGACCGCCAGACAACAGCTTAATATTTTTATAAAAATCATCTTCCGAGAAGCCAAGACCTTTTAGAATACCTTTAATGCGACTATTATAATCAAAACAGTTGTTGTCTTTTAGATAGTCTGAGATTTTTTGATATTCAACCATGAGAGTATCTAGCTCTTGCTGGTCGACAATACTCATTTGCGATTCTATAAATCTGAGACGTTGTTCCATATCTATGACATCTTTAAATATTAGTAAAAGTTCTTCAAAAATAGATTTAGACTCATCAAGCTCAAGACTTTGAGAAAAGTAACCTATTTTAGTATTTTTAGGTATAATTACCTCACCATCATCATAAGAAAGCTCACCAGTAAGGATTTTAAAAAGAGTGGACTTACCAGCTCCGTTTACACCTACAAGAGCTATTTTTTCTTTTTCATTTATGTTCAAAGAGATGTTGTTTAAAATATTATTCACCCCATAAGACTTAGAAATATTGTTACAAGCTAAAATCATAAAATACCCTCCGATTTTAATTTAATTTAATTTATTTTATTTTATAATATAATATATTATATGTAATAATATATTACCAAAAAAAAGATTAGATTAAAAGGTAAAAATAATAAAAATAATAAAAAATTGGTGATACGGTTGTAATTAAGTGATTAAATGTGATAATATA
>JAWXUY010000186.1:0-4028 GCA_044425885.1 bacterium
ACTCATATGTATTAATCTATATACTTGGAGTTTTTCAAATCCCCATTTGTTGGAGGATAATGCATTATTAAAATACTCCTCAACCCCTTTTGATTAACTAAATTTTTGGTTTTTGATAATAAACTTTGTAACCTTGAAACTTCTCTTTGATAAAGCTTGGTATTAAAATCAACTAACTTATGCGAAGGACACTCAGACCCTTTTATAACATAGATAATAAAATCTTTGTATATATAATAATCATTTTTTATAAATTTCATCGTGCTATACTCTTGATTTAACTTGTTGGTGGAATTCCACCAATAATCATGATTACCATAGGTCAATATTTTATTACCATTTAGACTTTCTATAAAATTTAAATCTGGCTTAGCATCATTAAGATTCATAGCCCAAGATATGTCCCCACAAACGAGTACTAAATCTTGGCTTGTAATGATACTATTCCAATTTTTTTTAATTTTAGAAGCGTGATTTGTCCAAATATCTCCGAATATATCCATCGACTTATTTTTTACATTAGGACTTAAACTTAAATGTAAATCAGATAAAGCATATATCATAAATTTCTCACTTTCTTTACTTACTTTACTTACTTTACTTACTTTACTTTTTAGCTAAACCTATATAACTCCGCAATAGTTTTAACTTTATTTCTAAAAGTTCTTAAAGACTCTATATTTAAATCTTCATATAGCTCTATAAACTGCTTATTAAACTCGTTAGCTTCTTCGAATTTCCCTACAAAATATAGACTTTGTAAAGAATCCAGTATTTCTCCTACTAGAGCTTCTTGTATTTGAATAACCTTATCTGCCTGTATAATTTCATCTCTAATAGTAGCCATTTCTGTATCTAGGGCAAAAGATGCTTCGGCGCAGGCTTGTAGCCTTTCTTTAATATTATCTGGCATAAACCCACTATACTTATAACGTATGGAATGCTCTATGGTAGCCCAGAAATTCATAGCCATTGTTCTTATCTGTATTTCACAAGGGATTGTCTTAGAGCCTTTCACAGTTATGACATTGTATAAAATATTAATATGATAGCTCCTATACCCACTAACTTTGTTATTAGCTATATAATCTTCCTCTTTTATAATAACCAAATCTTTATTATCTCTCTCTTTTATGAGCTCCACTACTTTATAAATATCCTCTATAAATTTACAAGTTATTCTTATGCCCGCTATATCTTCTATTTGCTCAAAAATTTTATTTTTAGCTATACCCTTTTTGACCGCTTTATTTAAAATACTATTAATGCTTTTAACTCTAGTCTGTACAACCTCTATAGGTGAATGTTGATTACATGATACATATTCTTTTTTTATACCTATAAATTTAACAAAAAGTTCTTCTGTAGCTTGCTTATATGGGATAAGCTCATCTTTCCAACTTATAGAATCCCAATTTAACTCATGATAATAATTTTTTTCAAGATTTTCATCTGTATTTGTATTTGTATTCGTATTTGTATTTGACACTATAGTTTAATATACACCTACCTTTACCAAAACTTTATAAATACATAAAAAACAAAGTAATATATAACGGCTTGGTTTCTTTTATATTTTATATTTTATATTTAAAATTTTCTATTTTTTTGGCATAATCTCGTCAATTTTATTTAACGTGTCATTTAGTTTTTCAGAATGTAACATAGTTGTTTCTGTAGCTACCTCTGTAAAAAATAACTGCTCCTCACGTGATAGCTCCCTTAACACCACTTTATGACGTTCTTTAAGTTTTCTTAGTCCTAATTTTACTTCAATTAACTCCGATAGCATATTAATGGCTTCATAATTAAAAGTGTCTTTTGTTAAATGATATTCTTTTCTATCTACTGTCTTTATAGATATTCTAAAACTACCAGAACCTCTATCTTTACCAACACTATGACTTATATTCATAGGGTCATGGCTAATGCCAATATATTTAATAGCATTCGGAAATACTATTTTATAAATAGTTCCCGATGAAATTTCTCTAATAATTTTACAAGTTAACATAAAAATTCCTCCTAACATATATATATATTATAATATAAACAATAAATTTTAACAAGTATTTATTTTAATTTAATTTAATTTAATTTTATATTTTTACTAAAACAAATAGATAAAAATATTTTATGATTATTTATATAAAAATTTTTAATTATAATGCTGTAGTTGCTGACAATGCTTTTGACGTAAACATCTTTAAAGTTAAGTTTAAGCCCTAAACCTAAGTACTTAGCATAAGCCTCTTTAATGTTCCAGACTTGAATTTCGGAATAACTACACTTTTGGATATAATCATACTCAGTATTACATATAAACCTTTTACAAGCGCTGGGCTTTATAATTCTTTCTTCTTCTATATCGAGCCCAACTGCAAAATCAGTCAAAACGCACGATACAAAATTTTTTGAATGACTTATATTAAAATATAGATTATTGTAATTATCACTGTTGGCATTGTTAAAACAAGGCTTATTGTTGTCATTTAAAATAATTTTACTCATATCTAAATATTTATTAAATTTTTTAAAATACAAATAATAGAGTAGCTTATAACCTATTACTGACTCTTGCTTAGCACCACTTAAATAAAAAGTAGGCATTTTAAAATCATTAAAATTAAAATTAAAATTAAAATTAAAATTACAACTATCAATATCACTATTCCAATCACTTTTTTTACATATTTCAAATTCTAAAAAATATTTATTATCACCACTTAAATTAATACGTTGCATACTTTTTTTTTAAACCTCTTAATTATATTATATTAATCTTCTCTTAATCTTGTTACTTCTGCTGCTTTTTTTCTTCTGTTTTCATGTATCTTTGCATAATGCTTTTTGGTTGTATTTATATCGGCATGACCTAGAGCATCTGCGACTAAATATATGTCTTCGGTTTTTTCATATAGAGCAGTTCCATAGGTGCTTCTTAACTTATGTGGCGATATATTTTTGGAAGGGGTCACCCTCTCGGAATATTTTTGGACGAGCTTTTGTACACTTCTATTACTTATACGTTTTTTTTGTAGAGATAAAAATAGAGCTTCTTCATGCCCTTGTACTTCTTTTATATCTTCCCGTTCTTCTAAATAGTTTCTTAGAGCTGTATTAACTTCTTCTCCAAAATAAACTACACTTTCGTTACCACCTTTGCGTATAATTCTTATAGTTTTATTTTTAAAGTCTATATCATTTATATTTATTTGTACACATTCAGATAAACGAATACCTGTTCCAAGTAGGAGTGATATAATAGCTAAATCACGATTTTTGTTAATGTTATGATAATTAACTTCTCTCCCCACTAATTTTTCGCCATTTTCCACTTCATCTAATAATTGCTTAATCTCATCTTTTTCTAAATAGGTAATGCTTTTTGTTTTTATTTTTGGTGTCTCTACTAACTCCGCTGGGTTAGAACTTATTTGATTAGATTTGTATAAATAGGCGAATAGACGCTTAATAGAAGATAACTTGCGAGCTTTTCCATTGCCACTATTAATATAAGTAACTGTGACTTCTTCACCTTTTTTTGTTTTTTTGGTTCTTTCATGATAAGAAGTGTAGTCAAGAAAGAGCTCTATATCATAATAAGTGAGCTGATTTAGATGATATGCCGAGATATTTTTTACTTGTAGATTTTCAAAAGCCTCTATATCGCTAATTAAAAAATCAAAAAAAAGCCTTAAATCACAAGCATAACCGATTCTTGTTTTGATAGAAGTAGTATTAGAAATAGAAATAAAAAAACTAGAACATAGAGGAGGGAGATTTTTTTGGAACTTGCGTAAATCCTTAATTAGCTTACGCTCTAAATCTTTTCTATACTGCATAACTAAATTACTCCTTTCTTTTTTACTTAACTTAAATGTTATTTTAATGTAATTATATCATAGAAAAAAAGAATATACAAGATAAGATAATAAATTAATAGAAAATAATTTTATTTTTGCTTGACTAAATAAATATAAATAAATAAAATAAATAAAATAATAAATAAAATAGGAGAATAAGTA
>JAWXUY010000005.1:0-21890 GCA_044425885.1 bacterium
GCTTATAGTGGTGTAGCCGTTTTCTAGTAGATAAACTAGGTCGCTCTCTAGCTCCTCAACCGAAACAGTGTACTTATTTAATAAGCTTTCTTTTTCTGATACATGGTGGTACATTATAATAGGTAGAGGCTTTTTAATAGAAGTGTTGATGACAGGGGCGGTATTGGCGTATAAATATCTAAAGCAAAAGACCATAATAAAAAATAGTGCTATAAAAAATAAGCCAAGTAATATTTTATTATTAAATTTAAATTCTTTTTTAGTTTTAGTTTTAGTAGTTTTAGTTTTAGTTTCCAACAAGATTTACAAGCTCCAGTTTTGATTTTAATATTATATTTATATTATTAAAAACAAAAAAATATCACTATGATTTTAATATTTTTTTAAAAATCTAGTGATATTTAATATTACTTGTTAATTATTGGCGTTAAACTCTTGCAAGAAAAAGCCAGACTCCACCGCATAAATAAATAATTCAGCCTCTTTTATTTTATACGCTTTGTCTTTCCACCAAACAGTTGAGTTGTTTGCGTAAACTTGTACTTGCTTGTTGTTTTTTAGATAATAAGTAATCTCTACAAGCAAATTATCTAAAGGGTCTGCCTCTTTAAAAAGCTCATATTTTAATAAGTTCGTTAGCTTGACTCCGTATAAAATTTCGTCAGGGCTAGTAATTTCTTTTAAGTCGTCCGTTAGGGCTGGATACGAGATAGTAATCCTTTGAACATCTTCTTCAGATGGAATACCAAACAATGGCACGCCGTCACGCATAAACTTTGCTACAGTAAGCAAACTAGTAATTACTACAATTTGCAACGCAATTACTAAAATACTTTTGGTTAATTTTTTATTTATATTCACTTTAATCCCACCTTATATAATTCACTTATAATTTCATACTTAAAGCAATCCTATTCTTATCCATATCTATAGACAATATTTTTACGTCTACTACTTCTGAGACGCTCACAACTTCCAGTGGGTGTTTTATAAACTTATCTGATGCCAGTTGTGATATATGCACAAGCCCGTCGTGGTGTACTCCAATATCAACAAATGCTCCAAAGTCTATTACATTTCTAATTGTCCCTTTTAGTATCATACCTTCTCTTAAATCTTCCATTGAGAGTACATCGCTTCTTAAAATAGGCGCTGGCATATCCTCACGTGGGTCACGTCCTGGCTTTTCTAGTTCCTGTATTATATCTTCAAGAGTCGGTATGCCTATCTCTAGCTCTTTAGACGCTACCTCTACGTTAATACTAATCTTATTATTAATATTTAAATCATATTTATCTATTAAAATTTTTGCTATTTTATAGCTTTCAGGGTGAACAGATGTGTTATCTAAAAACTCATTACCATCTATTATTTTTAAAAATCCTGCACACTGCAAGAACGTCTTTGCTCCCAGTTTCTTTACTTTTAAAAGCTCTTTTCTATTAGTAAATCTACCATTTTCATTACGGTAGTCTATTATATTTTTAGCTAGGCTCTTTGATATACCAGATACGTATGCTAGTAAAGACGGTGAAGCAGTATTCAAGTCTACCCCCACGTTATTAACGCAACTCTCAACTACCCCTTCAAGTGCCTCGCTTAGTTTCTTTTGGTTCATATCATGTTGATATTGTCCTACCCCTATGCTCTTAGGGTCTATTTTAACTAGCTCTGCTAGAGGGTCTTGGAGTCTTCTCCCTATACTTACTGCGCTCCTTAGTGATACGTCATAGTCTGGAAACTCCTCAGCTCCGAGTTTAGAAGCTGAGTAAACTGACGCCCCAGCCTCGTTTACTATTATATAATAAAGTTCTTGATTTTTATTTTTATTATTTTTATTTAGTTCTTTTATTATATCAACTATAAATAATTCACTTTCTCTTGATGCTGTTCCGTTACCTATCGCTATAACGTTTATATTAAACTCTTTTATTAAGCTTATAACTTTCTCTCTCGCTTCTTTTATTTTATTTTCAGAGTTTGTAGTAGGGTATATAACTCCTGTCTTTAAGCAATTGCCTATGTCATCTAAAACCGCTAGCTTACAGCCTGTCCTAAAAGCAGGGTCAACCGCTAAGATTATTTTATTCCTAATAGGTGATTGTAGTAGCAACTGTTTCAAGTTCTCTCCAAATACTTTTACAGCTCCAACTTCTGCTTTCTCTGTAAGCTCGTTCCTCAGCTCACGTTCTATAGATGGTGCTATCAACCTCTTATAACTGTCTTCTACAGCTTCTACCAAATAAATATTATTATTATTTTTCTTAATTATTTTCTTTGATAACAAGTTCAAAAGTTCCTCTATTTCTATCTCTATCTTTACGTTTAAAAAATTCTCTTTCTCTCCTCTATTTATAGCAAGCACTCTATGTTCAGCTATTTTTTTAATAGGCTCGTTAAAGTCATAGTACATATCATAAACAGAGCTTTCATCAGTGGTATTTTTACAGGTGATTAACGCATTTGTAAAAGTCCAATCCCTTATAAATGCTCTATAATTGGCGTTATCAGAGATTATTTCCGCTATAATATCTTTTGCTCCGCTTATAGCATCTTCGATAGCATTTATTTTGTTATTGTCGTTTAGATTTAAGTAGTTTTGTGCAAGTGATTTTATATTGCTAACATCATCTTGCGTGAGTATTATTTCTGCTAGAGGCTCTAAACCTTGCTCTTTCGCTATAATAGCTCTAGTTCTTCTTTTAGGTCTAAAAGGTCTGTATATGTCATCTATTTCTGTAATTGTTTGGGCATTATCTAAAGAAAGTATTATCTCGTCTGTAAGCTTTTCTTGTTCATCTATGAGCTTTTTTGTTTGTTCCCTTTTTGTCTCCAAGTTTCTTAAATAACTAAGCCTTTCAAATATCTCTCTAAGTACTTGGTCATCTAGTGAGCCAGTCATTTCTTTTCTATAGCGAGCTATAAACGGGATAGTATTATCTTCGTCTATAAGATTAACAGTGTTCTCTACTTGGCTCTTTTTAAGGCTAAACTCTTGTTGCAATATTTTTAGTATATTATTCATAATTTATATCACCTATTATATTTATTTTATTTTATTTTATATTCTAAATTCTAAATTCATTTATTTGGTCGCCGAATATTCCATAAAACTTATATTCAACACCTAAGTTCCTATCGTTTTTATCTAGCTCCAAAATAGCAAAGCTTTTTATGTTAGAGCTTCTAGGTAGTGATATACTACCTGGATTTAAAACAAGCAAATCCTCTTGCTCGTCTTTTATAGCTAGAGTAGCATGAGTATGTCCATATAAAACAACGTTCGCTCCTACTTCCAGTCCTTTATATCTAAGTCTATCTATTCCGCTATAAGGTGAGTATTTATGTCCGTGTGTTAAAAAAAATCTATGCTTGCCTATATCAACTATACTCTCAGACGATTCTATCCCATAGTCATTGTTGCCAGCAACGGCGTAAGTCTCTATTTTAGGAAACTCTTTTCTTATATCCGCTACGTCATCTATATGGTCACCCAAGTGCATTATAACGTCTATATCTTTCTCAAATACTCTTATGCATTCAAGCATATAGTGGTTACTACCATGACTATCGCTTATTATCATTATTTTCATAAATTATAAAAGTCCTATTCTATATATTTTTTAATATTTCATCTAGTTTATTCTTAATACCCAAAAGTGCTTTACCTCTATGGCTAATTTTATTCTTTTCTTCTGGAGATAGCTCCGCTGTAGTTTTGTTAAACTCTGGTATAAAAAATATAGGGTCATAGCCGAAGCCGTTCACTCCTACAGGCTCTTTAGTTATTTCTCCAGCTAGCTCACCTCTTATTGTAATAGGTTTTTGGTCCTTCATAGCCAGTGCTATAACGCTTACGAATTTAGCTCCTCTCTCACCCTCTTTTGCCTCTCTTAGCATCTCTATTACTTTCTCGTTCTTAACTTCTGGAGCAGTGTCCTCCCCTAAAAATCTAGCCGAAAGTACTCCAGGTTTACCATCAAGGTAATCTATCTCCATTCCAGAGTCATCCGATAAAACTATTTTATTACTCAATTTCATTATAGCCTCGGCTTTTTTAATAGCGTTTTCTTCAAAAGTAGTGCCGTCCTCTACTATATCTATATTTATCCCTATTTCTTCCATTGATTTTACTTCGTATTTATCTCCTAGTACTGCTTTAATCTCTTTAAGTTTACCCTGATTTTTTGTAGCAAAAATAATTTCAGTCATATTCTATATTCTCCTATTACATATTTTATTTTTTATTTTTTATTTTTTATTTATTTTATCAAAAAAATCACCAATTAAATTAATTATTAAACTAATTATTAAACTAATTGGTAGATTTTGGTTAAATTTTTAATTATTCTTGGTTTAATTCTCCGTTCAATTCCTTTATTATTAGACCCAGTTTATCGCACCAATCTCTTATCATTCTTATATCACCGCTATAAGCAATTTTTTGTTCGGTAGACATAATAAGTCCAAGGGGCTCGTCGCAAAATACGTCTGTATTATACTTACCTGTAGTCTCACTAATATACATCCTTATATTCATAAAATTTGACAAAATAGAGTACTCTTTTACTTCTTTTAAATATATAGGTATCAAAGCGCACACAACAGAAGTATGAGCATAGTTATTACTTAGAGTCCTCCAAAGTCCTTCGTTACATATATTTGAAAGAGAAATCTCGGTGTAATTAGTTCTAAATAAGTCATTTATATCTCTAAAGAGTTCACTACTATTCTCGTTTATGCTTAATAACTTATTAGCTAAATTATTTTTATATTCATCGTCTTTATTAGTGCTTATATCTACAAGTACTTTATACAAAAAGTCACTCGATCTAATTATTAAGTCATCAAACACATACTTATCTCCTAGCTTATTCTCTACTTTTTCAAATATATTTATTACTTCCAATAATTCATTATTTAGCTCTTTATTCATTACTAAAAAATCTCCTTTTGTTTTATTATTATTTTATTATTATTTATTATAGTCATATTTTAGTATTTTTTATACTAGTTTGGTTTAGTTTTTATAATATATAAAAATTATAAAAATAGCTCTTTAAATTCTTCAATAGGTAGAGGTCTTGAGAATAAGTATCCCTGACCGCATTCGCAACCAATATCTTTTAAAAATTCCAGTTGTTCTTCTGTCTCTATCCCTTCGCAAATTATGTTAAGCTTTAAGTCTTTCGTAAGCTTTACCATATTGGCAACTATTATCTTATCTTTACTGGGCAGGTTAGTAATTTTTATACTATCTAGTGTACTCAAAAATGCCTTATCTAGTTTTATTATATCTACATCTATATCCTTTAAAGAGTTTAACGAAGAATATGCACTACCAAAATCATCAACCGATACTTTAATTCCTGTATTTCTTAAGTTATCAACAAATTCTTTTAATAAATTTTTATCACCCATAAAAGCATTTTCTGTTATTTCTATCTCAATTAGATTAAGTGGAATTTTATAGCGGTTTATAAGTTTAAATAAATTATCTATAAAATCTACATCTTTATCTAGCACGTGTTCTCTTGAGGCGTTTAAAGAAATAGGTATTAATTTTATTTTATCATCTAAGCAGTCTCTCATAAATCTAAATACTTGCTCATAGATTATAAAGTCAAGAGTTGTTATAAAGCCATTTTTTTCAAATATAGGTATAAACTCGTCTGGGTATATCATGCCGTCGAATGACTTCCAGCGTACTAAAGCTTCAGCACCACAAATCTTATTTGTTATTAGATTAAATTTAGGCTGTAAAAATGGCACGAATTCTTGGTTTTTAATAGCAGATTCTAAGCGTTCATGTATCATAGATTGTTTTACAAAATTATCTTGCAGTGCTTTATCATATATCCTAAAAGGCACGTTTAGGTGACCTTTTACAGAGAGCTTTGCTATATTAGACATATCAAGGAGAGTATCAAAATTAAATTTATCTTCTATTTTACATACGCCGTAAGCAATACTCACTGACATATATTTAAAATATTCTTCTTTCATTTTATCAAAAATAAATTTTAAATTATTAAGTTTATTGATTAGGTGTTCATCATTTTGGTCTGGCTTGTAATGTAGTAATAGAATAAACTTATCGTCGCTAATTCGACAAAAAGTTTCGTCTGGTTTTAGAAAACTATCAATAGTAGAGGCTATTTTTTTTAGTATATTATCCCCTACCATATTACCCCATATATTATTTATATATTTAAATTTTTCTATATCTAAAGAAACTAGAGCGTAGTCTTTATTAAAAATTAAATTATTAAACTTAGTTTTAAAGCTTATTAACGTAGGAGCACCTGTTAAGAAGTCACGAGTATTAAACTCCTCTAGGTTATACACTACGTTTTTGCCGTATATCACATATGCCTCTTTACTATCTTTCCATGTTAATTCGCTAGTTGTTACTACCCAGTCTTTATCACCAGAAAATAAAAATTCTGAGCTATAAGAATGCGAGGATTTTAAATGACAATTTTTACAAGGCTTATCAAATCCTTTTGCGGTATAGCATATACTACCCACTTTTAAATTCGGCATTAAAGTTTTTAATAAGTCATTAAAGTATAAGAGTTCATAGGTGTTTTTTTCTACTACGTATGTACAAACATTTCTTAGTTCAAAGAATTTATTATAAAGACTATTTTCTATTTTCATTTCTTCAAACTTCTCATAGTCTATATTTTTATTAAAAATAGTAAGTTTATATATATTTGTGTTTATATCTTTTATATTTACTTGAGTATCTTGAGCATTTAAGTCATCACTGCAAGTTTCTCGATTTTTTTTATTAGATTTTTTTGATGTTAATGTTAATGGTTCTGCCACTATGGATAGTGATATTTTACCCGTAATAGGAGAATAAGTATCTAAATCAATGACATTTATTTGATTAGCTAATTTATCAATGGTGTTAGTATCTTTTGTGTTAGTATCTTTGTTAGATAATAAAATTTGTAAAAATTCTTTACGTGCATTAACATCTATAATATTTAAGAATTTGTTATTAAACATCATTTTGAAGTCATCTTCGCTTATATTTAACATATTGTAAAAATCTTCTTCTACTTGCGTTACTTCAAGCTCATTAAAAATATCAACTAATAGCGTTGTACTACCTATTTTTTTAAGCAAAGCTTTATTAAACATTTTTTCTACACCTCATTAATTTTAGTCATATTTATTTTACAATATTATATTATTGTGTCTATAGTAGCCTAATTATAGCACAACTTGAAAAGTTATTCAATAATGTTTTTAATGTTTTTAATGTTTTTAATAAATTTATAATTAATTGACTATTATCAATAATTTCAGAAAATACTTGACTTAATTATACATAATTATTAATATAAGATATATACTTAAAAAATAAAAATAAATTTTAAAAAAAAGGAGATCTCAACATGTTTATATTAAGTACAACAGATGCTGTCGATGAAGTCTCGACCTCAGTCGTTACGACAGCCACCAAAATCGCCTCTGAAACAACTACTCAAGCTCTTGGTGATGCCTCTGAAAATAGTTTCTTATATATCTTTTTTGAAATAATGAAAGCTGTTATTTATGGCATAATAGAAGGAATTACAGAATGGTTGCCTGTTAGTAGCACTGGGCATATGATTTTAGCAGAGCAGATTATACCTCTTAATCTTGGTGATGGTTTTACTGAAATGTTTTTTGTTGTGGTTCAGTTGGGAGCTATATTCGCTGTCATATGTCTTTATTTTAATAAGCTTAACCCCTTTGACCCAAAAAAAAGTCAGAGGCAGAAGCATAACACTTTTATACTTTGGTTTAAAGTAATAGTGGCTTGTATTCCAGCAGGAATAATAGGGATTTTATTCGATGACAAGATAGATGAATTATTTTATAATTATCAAACAGTAGCTACTATGTTAATACTCTATGGACTATTATTTATATATGTAGAGAATACGCAAGCCGATAAAAAGTTTAAAGTAACTAAATTAGGTCAGCTTACATATAAGACCGCCTTTATGATAGGTCTATTCCAAGTTTTAGCTCTTATTCCAGGTACTTCACGTTCTGGAGCTACTATTATAGGTGGAATGATTATAGGTACTTCTCGTGTAGTGGCTACAGAATTTACGTTTTTCTTAGCTATACCAGTTATGCTAGGGGCTAGCTTACTGAAATTAATTAAGTTTGGGTTTGAATGGACAATGTTAGAGATAGCAGTTTTAGGCGTAGGAACGGCGGTTTCTTTTATAGTTTCTGTCATAGCTATAAAAACTCTAATGACTTATATTAAGAAAAATAACTTTAAGCCATTTGGTTATTATAGGATTGCATTAGGGACTATTGTATTGCTTTATTTTGCGTTGTTAGGTTAGAAAAATAAAAAATAAAAAATAAAAAATAAAAAATAAAAAATAAAAATAAAAAATAAGACGGAGGATTTTTTAGTTATGCTTACTAGTTTGGCTATTATATTTATTTTTGGTATAATGTTCGGTAAATTATTTGAGAAGATAGGGCTTCCAAAGTTAATTGGTATGATTCTACTAGGGGCTATTATAGGCGAAAACTCACTTAATCTTATATCAAGTGATTTAAATCTTATATCAGCGCAATTAAGAAAAGTAGCGCTTATAGTTGTCTTAACTCGTGCTGGACTATCTCTTAATGTGAAAGACCTTAAAGCGATTGGTAAGCCCGCTATTTTAATTAGCTTTGTACCTGCTATTTTTGAAATTTTAGGAATAGTTTTAGTTTCTAGTCTTTTATTTAATATTTCGCTAGTAGAGGCTTTACTACTAGGAAGCGTTATAGCGGCAGTTTCACCAGCCGTTATAGTGCCACGCATGATTAACATATTAAGTCTTGGTTACAAAAAAGCTCCAGCCCAAACGATTTTGGCTGGGGCTTCTGTCGATGATATTTTTGTTATTGTGTTGTTTAGCACGTTCTTATCTTTCCTACAAGGTGGCGATATCTCTATTAAAAGCATTTTATTTATCCCTACTTCTATAGTCTTTGGAGCTCTACTCGGTATAATATCAGGCATTTTAATATATAAAGTCTATAACAATTTTAAAAGCTCTAAAGTGTTTAATATTAATCAGATAGAGGTGCAGACTATATTAGTCTTGAGTATCTCGTTTTTATTGGTTCTAGTAGAAGATTTAACGCAAGATATTTTCCCTATTTCAGGGCTTATAGCTATTATGACTATGGGTATGTATTTCTTAAACAAAGATGTAAGCTTTGCAAAGGATTTAGGGGGAGCTTATAATAAAGTGTGGTCAATAATGGAAATACTATTATTTGTTCTAGTAGGTGCTATTATAGATATTAATTATGTACTTGAATTCGGCATACTTGCTATAATTACTATTTTGGTTGCGCTTGTCTTTAGAATGATTGGCGTGTTCGTGGCGCTTGCCCCAAGCAATTTCTCCAAAAAAGAAAAGCTCTTTTGTGCTATATCTTATTTACCCAAGGCTACTGTACAAGCTAGTATCGGAACTATACCGCTTACTTTAGGGCTTCCTTGTGGTAATCTAGTTTTTACTATGGCTATTATAGCTATCCTAATTACTGCTCCGCTTGGTGCTCTACTCATAGACAAAAACTATGATAAATTATTAGACAAAAACTAAATATTTTATAAAAAAATTGGGTATTATAAAAATATTAATTCTATAATTTTATTTAAGGAGATGATTTATATATATAAAAGTCTAAAGCTAAAATTTATTTTTATTTTTATTTTTATTTTTATGATAGCATTTAATTTTAATTTTAATTTTATTTATGTTAATGCCAGTGATACACCTAATATTATTTCTCAAGGGGCTATCGTAATGGACGCTCAAACAGGGCGTGTTCTATTTGGTAAAAACATTGATGAGCCTCTCGCAATGGCTAGCACTACAAAAATTATGACTGCTATTATTACTCTCGAAAATGCTAATCTTAAAGATGTAGTAACAGTCGGCAAAAATCCTACTACAGCCCCAAACGTCAAGATGAATTTAAAGCAAGGTGAAGAAATCTTACTAGAAAATCTTCTATATGCTCTTATGCTTGAGTCCGCCAACGATTCAGCTATAGCTATCGCTGAGTATGTATTCGGTGATGTAGAAACTTTTTGTGAAAAGATGACCGAAAAGGCGTTGTTATTAGGTGCAAAAGACACTATATTTAAAACCCCTAACGGTCTTGATTTAGATGATCATCATTCGACAGCCTATGATATGGCTATAATAACTCAATATGCTCTGCAAAATCCCAAATTCGTAGAGATTATAAATACTAGTCAAGTTTCTTTTAGTACTAATAAAAGTAGTTATAGTCTAACAAACAAAAACGGTTTTTTAAATATATATGATGGTGCTAATGGTGTCAAAACTGGTTATACAAACAAGGCTGGTTTTTGTTTTGTAGGTTCAGCTAGTCGTGATGATATGACTCTTATAGCCGTTGTTTTGACTAGTGGTTGGGGTACGACAGGAAAAACTAACAGGTGGCAAGATACCAAAAATTTATTAGATTATGGCTTTGATAATTTTGAGTATTTAAATATTATTAATCAAGGTATTCTAGTAGATGAAAAAGGGGTTGAGATTAGCGTGCCAGTCCTAAAAGGAGAGGTTGATTTTATTAATATTTATTATCAAGATGATATAGTAATACCTATATCAGAAGAAGAACAGAATAACGGACTAATAAATATAGTGTTAGATTATCAAGAGTTGTTGGAAGCTCCTACACTAAAAGACCAAAAAATAGGGACTGCTAGCGTTTTTATTAGCGGTGAGCTTATCGCTAGTACAGACATTTTAACGTATCAAGAAGTATCTAAAAATACACTTGCAAATAATATATATAATATATTTAAAAATTGGGTAAATATAATAAAATAATAAAAAAATTAAAAATAGAAAAAACTGTTAATATATACAAAATATTTAAGAAAAATGACGTATTATTAAACCAAATAAACAAAACAAAAAACGAGATAGTGGAAAGGATAGGAGTAAAGTAACAATTCATAACGGAAATAACAATATATTTTACAAAAAGTGACAATTGAATTAATGTTAGCCTATGTTAATTTGAAGTATTATAACTAATTCGCAAAAATAAACTATTGACAAATAAATAACAAAGTAGTAGAATTAAATTGTGAAATAAATAACAACAGAAATACAAAAATAGAAACACAAAAATAAAATTATCAAATTTAATTTGATATTTGTAATTCGCAACACCTATCAATAATCAACACAAATATTAAATAAAATATTAAATATTATTAATTTATTTTGGAGGAAAATATGTCTAAAAAAGAAAAAAAACAAGTTGAAACACCTAAAACAACTGAAACAGCTAAAGCTCCAGAAACTAACGCTAATTTAGTTAGTTCTCCTGAAACTTTAAAAGCTAGAATGGAAGCTCTTAGTAAAGCTCAACAAGAATTCTCTACTTTTACTCAAGAACAAGTAGACAAAATCTTTAAAGCTGCTGCTCTTGCTGCTAACAAACAAAGAATACGTCTTGCTAAAATGGCAGTAGCAGAAAGCGGAATGGGTATAGTAGAAGATAAAGTTATCAAAAACCATTATGCTTCTGAATATATCTATAATGCTTACAAAGACACTAAAACTTGTGGTGTTTTAGAAGAAAATGAATCTTTAGGTACTAAAGTTATAGCAGAGCCTATTGGGGTTGTTGCGGCAGTTATACCTACTACTAACCCAACTTCTACAGCTATATTTAAATCTCTTATTTCTTTAAAAACTAGAAATGCAATTATTATTAGCCCACATCCAAGAGCTAAAAATTGTACTATAGAAGCTGCTAGAGTTGTACTTGATGCTGCTGTAGCAGCTGGAGCACCAGAAGGAATTATCGGTTGGATTGATGTACCTTCTTTAGAGCTTACTAATCAAGTTATGAAAGACGCAGATATAATATTAGCAACTGGAGGACCAGCGATGGTTAACGCTGCTTACTCATCAGGTAAACCTGCTCTTGGAGTTGGTGCTGGTAACGTTCCTGCAATCTTTGATGAAACTGCAGATGTTAAACTTGCTGTTAGTTCAGTAATTCATTCTAAAACTTTTGATAATGGTGTTATCTGTGCTTCTGAGCAATCAGTAGTAGTAAGTGACAAAATTTATGAAGAAGTTAAAAAAGAATTTATTCTCAGAGGTTGTCATATTTTACAAGGTGACGAAGTTCAAAAAGTTAGAGAAACTATTCTTATTAAAAAAGGCGAAGCTCATATATTAAATGCTGACATAGTTGGACAACCAGCTCACAGAATAGCAGAGCTTGCTGGAGTTAAAGTTCCAAAAGAAACTAAAATCTTAATTGGTGAAGTTGAATCTGTAGAATTATCAGAAGCTTTTGCTCATGAAAAATTATCTCCAGTATTAGCAATGTACAAATTCAAAGATTTCAGCGATGCTTTATACAAAGCAGACACTTTAGTTAAAGATGGTGGTTATGGTCATACAGCTTCAATCTACATTGACACTTTAGTAGGTAAAGAAAGATATGATCAATTTACAGAAATGATGAAAGCTGGACGTATCGTAGTAAACACTCCTTCTGCTCATGGTGGTATAGGTGATATTTATAACTTCGGTATGGCTCCTTCATTAACTCTTGGTTGTGGTTCTTGGGGTGGAAACTCTGTATCAGAAAACGTTGGAGTTAAACATTTAATTAATACTAAAAAAGTTGTTGAAAGGAAAGAAAATATGCTTTGGTTTAGAGCTCCTCAAAAAGTTTACTTTAAAAAAGGTTGTTTACCTGTTGCACTTGCTGAACTTAAAGATGTTATGAACAAAAAGAGAGTATTTGTTGTTACTGACGAATTCTTATACAAATCAGGAGTTAGCAAAAAAATTACTGATTTATTAGATAACATGGGTATCACTCACAAAACTTTCTTTAATGTACAACCAGATCCAACTCTTGAATGTGCAAAAGAAGGTGCTACTGAAATGGAAGCTTTCGAGCCAGATTCAATTATAGCTCTTGGTGGTGGTTCTGCAATGGATGCTGCTAAAATTATGTGGGTTATGTATGAGCATCCAGAAGTTGACTTCATGGACATGGCTATGCGTTTTATGGATATTAGAAAAAGAGTATATGAATTCCCAGCAATGGGCGAAAAAGCTAACTTTATAGCTATTCCAACTTCTTCAGGGACAGGTTCTGAGGTTACTCCTTTCGCAGTTATCACAGACGAAGCAGATGGAAGCAAATATCCTTTAGCAGATTATCAATTAATGCCTACTATGGCTATAGTAGATGTTGACTTAATGATGAGCCAACCAAAAGGATTAACTTCAGCTTCAGGTATCGACGTTCTTACTCATGCTTTAGAAGCTCATGCTTCAGTTTTAGCTACTGATTACACAGATGGTTTAGCTTTAAGAGCAATCAAAAACGTATTTGGTTATTTACCACGTGCTTACGAGCAAGGTACTACAGACGTTGAAGCTAGAACAAAAATGGCTGATGCTTCTTGTTTAGCAGGTATGGCTTTCGCTAATGCTTTCTTAGGTATTTGTCATTCATTAGCTCATAAATTAGGTGGTTACCATCATTTACCACATGGTGTTGCTAACGCATTATTAATGACAGAAGTTATGAAATTTAATGCCGCAGAATGTCCTACTAAAATGGGTACTTTCTCTCAATATCAATATCCAAAAGCTTTATCAAGATATGTTGAAGTTGCAGATTACTTAGGTTTACCAGGTAAAACTGAACAAGAAAAATTCCAAAATCTTCTTGATGAAGTAGAAAAATTAAAAGAAAAAATCGGTATCAAAAAATCTATTAAAGAATATGGTATTGATGAAAAAACTTTCATGGAAACATTAGACCAAATGGTTGAAGATGCTTTCGATGATCAATGTACAGGTGCTAATCCAAGATATCCTCTTATGAGTGAAATCAAAGAAATCTATTTAACTGTATATCATGGTAAATAGGAAATAGCAAATTTAAAAGCATCAAATAGTAACTTCTTATTAATAAACAAATAAAAACTCTCAATTAAATTATTATTTTAGTAAATATAAAAAGCAAATTTCTATCTTAAAGTATATAGTAGAAATTTGCTTTTTTAATTCAAAAAATTAACAAGTCCGAAGAATAATCTAAAAATTAAAAAATCTACTTAATTATTTAATCTTTAAAGTTTTTTTCAATTATATATTTATAGGGTTTAAATTAATTTGAAATTGTAGTATAATATAGGTGCTACTCTATAAATCAAAAGTAAATTAAAGAAAATTAAAAGGAGGAATTTATTATGAAAAATAAAAAAAATAAAATTATATTATCTTTTATGGTAGCTAGTCTTATAACTACTAGCTTATCTACTTTTTATATCCCAAAAGTCGTTTATGCTTCCAGCATAAGTACAGACGTTTTTACCAAAGAAAGAAATCAGGAAACTATTTATGATGCCAGATCTACAAATTCAGATTATTATATTAGTCTTAAAATAGGCAGTGATTCAGCCTATATAGATGGTCAAGAAGTGAAAATTACTACTGCTCCTTATTTATTGAATGGTAACACAATGATACCAATTAATATTATAATTAGTGCCCTTAATATCCCTCTCTCAGATGTGAATTATTCAGGTGATAATCAAGAAGTAAGTATAAAATACAATGGCAATTATATTTCTTTTTCTATAAATAGTACTCAAATAAAAATGTATTCTTCTCAAACTACAACGTTAGATATAAAAAATAATGCTAAAGTCGAGATGGTTAATAGCAATGTATTTTTACCGATTGCGGAAGTTTGTGAAATATTTGAAATGGAATACGTTTGGGATGCAAGCACTCAAGTAGCTACTCTTAAAGGGGTTCAAAGTGAAGAAGAATTTTATTCAGAAGAAACTACGTTAAGAGATTTTGAAGAAGAAGTGGTTAAGCTTGTAAATATAGAAAGAGCAAAAAGGGGTTTACAGCCGATGGTAATCTATGAGCCAGCTATGACATTAGCAAAAATAAAATCTAAGGACATGGCAGACAGGGATTATATTGCACATATAAACCCGAGTGGAGTTTATTTAGCTCAAATGTTAAATGCAACCCAAAGTTTAGCAGGAAACTATATGACTCCAGAGGAGGTAGTAAATGCGTGGATGAGTAGTTGGACAGATAGGTTAAATATATTAAATCCATATAATTTTTACATAGGGGTTGGGCTGGCAGAAGGTACCAACACTTCTACTTATGATTTATACTGGACTCAAGTTTATTTATCAGATGTATCAAGAATCACTAACTAATAAAATCAATTATTTTAAAATTATATTTAATTATAAAACAATATTAATTTATAAAAGAATCATTTACTTAGTTGTTAAGTGGTTCTTTTTAATTTGACAATTTTGAATATATATGTTAATATTATTTTATAAAAATAAAAAATAAAAAAGTGAGGTGTAGAGGGGTGATAATTTATTTAAGCGCCCTAAAATATTATTATGAAGAAAAATTTAAAATTTAAAAAATATATGTCAGTTATTTTGCCAGCAGTTTTATGTATGAGTAGTGTGAATAACGTATGGGCAGAACAACAAGTAGAACAACAAGTAGAACAAAGAGTAATAAGTATACAAATAGAAAGCAATACGGCGATTATTAACGGAGAAAGTATTACTTTAGATTCAGCGCCTTATCTTGATAGCTATAATAACACGATGGTTCCAATTATGTTTATAGCAAGTGCGCTTAATATTCCAGATGAAAATATAGAGTATAACATGGAGTCAAGAAAAGTTACGATTAAGTTTAATAAAGAAGTATTAAGCTTTTTTATGGGAGATTATGATATATATAAAACTTTAGCAGATAATACAATGACGAAGCACACTATGCAAAATAATGCAGTTGCAGTACTAAAAGACGAAGTAATTTTTGTGCCAGTTAGAAGTGTTGCGGAAATATTTGATATTATTGTAGGTTGGGACGATGATACTAAAATGGTTACTTTAACAAGTGGAAGCAGTGAAGTTATAAGTATAAGTGAAGTTAATCAAGTACAAGAAGTAGGTGTAGTTGAAGACCTAATAAATTTACCAGAAATAAATCAAGAAGTACAAGCTCAAGATATACACATACAAAATATAGGTGTATCATTCGAGCATAGTAATCCTTTTATAAATGAAAGTAGTCCAATTGGAACGTATGTAGTTCCTATGATATCAGTAGGCGAGTCACAATCTATATCGCAAGATGATTATATGAATGACGTAGCATTAATGCTTATGAATTCAGTAGGACAAAATTTATTAACTCAAGAATCAACGCAACAAAGCAATATTGTTACTACAGGAAATGAAAGAGCTTTAGCTGAACAAGCAATAAATCTTATTAATGCAGAAAGAACTAAAGAAGGTCTTGAACCTCTTAAAATACATGAGCAAGCTATGGGTCTGGCACAATCAAGAGCAGAAGATATGGCAGTAAGAAATTATACGACTACTTTAAATCCAGAGGGTGTAAGCTTAAATACTATAGTTTCTCAAAAATATGGACAAAGAACTTCAAGCAATGTAGCGAATTATGTAACAAGTGCACAAGATGCCTTAGATGTTTGGAGGTCGTTTACGCCAAATAATTTATTAAGTTATGAATATGAGTATATAGGACTAGGTTATTCTAATTCTAGATGGGCATATGTTTTAATAGGTAAGATGTATAGTAATTAAAAAAAAAAATAATTTAAAATAATTTAAAATAATTTAAAGAGTGGTGATTTAATTTATGCGTAAAAATAATAAAATAAATATAAAAGCACTTATTATGTCTAGTATTATAGCTATGAGCACTACCAATTATGCTTTTGCTAGTCAAACTTATGCAGTAATTCCAGATGTGCTATCCAATTTATTTACAGATGAAGAATTAGAGGGCGTACAAATATTGCCAATAGGTGATATAGTAGACTCGATAGATGAAGTATATTTGACAGAAGCGTATGAAAATCAAGAGAATTCACTTAGTCAGATAGAGCAAATTATTACAACATCACAGCAAAATAATGAGGCACAGACAGTTATTAAAGCTACTATTGGAAGTGATACTATATTAGTACAAGAAATAGAGCATGATATTAGCTCAGAAGTATATTTATCAAATGGTAATACTATGGTTCCGCTTAGATTTATATGTAATGCTTTAGGGGTATCAAATCAAAATATAATATATAATTATTATGACAATACTATTAAAGTAGTTACGGACAATGGCAATTATGAGTTTACTCAAGGCAAAAACTATGTATTTAAACAAGATAGAACAGTAATGCAACTTATGTATATGCATGATGAAGTAGTAATAGAAACAATAGATGGAACAGCTTTTATGCCAGTTAAGATTTTGCAAACGATGTTTGGAGTAGAGCTTTATTGGGATAATACTAATAGAACAGCAGTTATAATTAAAAAGAATAAAATACCAAGTGTAGAAGTAGAAACAGATGGGAATATTAGCAGTCAAGAGAATGCTTCAGGGGCAAGCTCTAGTTATACGCCAAGTGTTCCAGAGCCACAGATAGTGGAAATAACTAATTTTTTATCTAGTGAAGAAAAGAGAGAGCTTGAAAAAGATTTGGTAGAGCTTGTTAACCAAGAGAGGGTTAAGAATAACTTACAGCCTTTAGAGGTTTCAGACCAGTTAATGGGGACTGCCTATTACAAAGCAAAAGATATGGCTCAAAATAATTATTTTTCTCATACCGATTTAAGTGGTGTTACATTAGCTAGTAGGCTTGGTATAGCTGAGAATATAGGCGCAGGTCAAATGACAGCCTCGGACGTACTAGCTAATTTATTATTATCAGAAGACCATAAAAAAAATATATTAGACCCAAATATTAGATATATAGGAGTTGGGTACGAAGAACAAAATAATTCGGAGTATGGATATTATTGGGTACAGCAATTTAGTAGTGATGACAAGTGGTCTAATAGTGTTATAAAAGACAATTCGATAGTAGATAATATTTTAAATAACACGACAGAATTAGCCGTTATGCAGAATAATAATCAGGCTTTTATAACGCCTTCAGCGAGTATAACGTTTTTATCAGACCAAGAGATATCAAGTTTTGAGCAACAGTTATTTAGTTTAATTAATCAAGAGCGTAGTAAACAAGGTCTAGAGCCATTGATATTATCGTCTTCTTTGAGCAATATATCAAGACAGAAGTCAGACGATATGGCTTATAAAAATTATTTAGGGCATGCGGACAAAGGTGGCAAGATATTATATCAAACTATAGAGGGAAGCGCTTATCCGACTATAACAGAGAATTATGGAGCAGGCACAACGAGTCCAAGTCAGCTTTTAAATATATGGCTTAGCATAGATGCCCAAAAAGAGCAGATATTATCGCCGACTAATAAGTATATAGGTATAGCGTTTACGCAGAATTTAGGTTCGGATTTGAAATATTATACGTCAGCGCATTTTAGTAGTAATAGCAAGTGGCAGTAGAAAAAAATAATTTTAATAATAAGATATAGCAATCAAACACAATAATTAAAGAAAGAGAGAAAATAATAATATGAAAAAAAAAATAAAAAATAATTTAATGGCATTAGCTTTAGTATCGGCTTGTATGCTTTCACTTGGTAGTGTTAGTGATGTTTTAGCGTCAAGCCGTGTAGTAAAATTACAAATAGGGAGTACAACTGCTTATACTAACGGAGTTGCGAGCACTCTTGATGCTGTTCCTTTTCAAGATTCTAGCTGGAATACTATGGTACCAGTTAGGTTTATAGCTACTGCTCTTGGTGTAAGTGATGATAATATTACTTACGATAGTGATACTCAAGAAGTGACTATTATTAATGGCAATACGACTATTACTTTTACAGTAGGGGATACTCAATTAGCTAAAACAACAATTACTCAATCAGGAAATAGTATATTGAATTCTACTACTTATTCAATAATGACTACACCAGCTGTTATTATAGACTGGAGAACTTTTGTACCTCTTAGAACTGTTTCAGAGGCTTTTGGGGTAGAAGTTGGTTGGGACGAAGATACTAAGACTGTTACTTTAACTGATAATGCTAGTAGTACTAGTGCTAATAATACAACTGTTAGTTTAGAGGATTTATTAAATTTTTCAGGTGTAGATATGAACTTTAGTTTCCCAACAGGAACTCAAATAGTAACAAGTCAGCCTCAAACTCAAATAGTAACAAGTCAGCCTCAAACTCAAATAATACAAACGCAAATGCAAACGCAAGTAGTAACAAGTAAGCCTACAACTCAAGCCACTACTCAAGTTACTACAGAGGCTACAACTCAAACTACAACTCAACAAACTACTACAAATACTACTAGTAGTGATACTTCTACAGCTAGACAGTATGAAGAAGAAGTAGTAAGGCTTGTAAATATAGAGCGTGCTAAAGAAGGTTTATCTCCACTTGAAATAGATGAAACAGCTATGAGCCTAGCTAGAGCAAAATCTCAAGACATGGTAGACAGAAATTATTTTTCACACGAAGATCCAGCTGATGGTTCTTATATGTACTATGAGTTAAAGACTTATTTTTGGACAATAGCTGAAAATATAGCATATGGTCAAAGAACACCAGAGACAGTAGTAGAATCTTGGATGAATTCAGAAGGACATAAAGCAAATATATTAACTGCAGATTTTAAATACATAGGTGTAGGGTTTGTTGACTACAAATGGACGCAAATGTTTGGTAGTGCTAAAAGATAAAAAAATAATTGATTAATAATAAATAATTTAAAGGGGTTATTGCGTAGTGCAGTAACCCCTTTTATTTTGTTTTATCTAAATTATTTAATTACTCCTTTATGGTATGCTACCAGTAAGTTTTCTAAGTCTTTTATTCTTTCTTTTATTTCTTTACCGCCGTCTGTGTCCGCTACGTATAGCCTCTTAGAAGAAGCCTCGGTTGCCACTGTCGAAGATAATATATCTATCTCGTTTTCGATTGCTTTTTCTGTAGACTCAAAAGGCTCATGTGAAACTAAGTGCATACCTTGAGAGTTAAAGATTAAGGTATAGCCAGCTATACCTGTTACGCTTTGGTAAGCCTTTGCAAAACCGCCGTCGATTACAAACATTCTACCGTTTGCTTTTAAAGGGCTTTCTCCTTTTGACACTTTAACTGGAACATGACCGTTTATAATATGACAAGTTTTAGCATCTAAGCCGAAGTCCTTTAAAACGTTTATGCACATATTCTCGTCATCACGAAGTTTATAATAATTATTTTCTTCTTCAAAGTGTGCCGATTTATCTTTTATAAAGTAACGCTCGAATACAGTCATCTTAGTTTTACCAAAGAGTGGAGAGTTTTCATTACACCACAAGTACCAATAAGCGTCTAAGCATTCTTGTTTTTCTTGTAAGTCCTGCTTATCTTGAGTAAAATTATAAAAATATCCTTTACGAACTATCGCTTCTATCAAGTCTAAGTATTTACGACCGCTTAACTCTTGTCCCATAAACTTTACTTTCTTTACAGTTCCATCTTCATTTAGGGGTATACCGCCATGAAATAATAGATTGCCATTAGAAATAGTGTAAATACTACCTTTTGAGAAAAATAAATTAACGTGTTGCTGTAACTTAGGGCTATTTTTAAAAGAAAAAGTAAGCTTTTGTATTAAAATATCTTCTTCTGGAGTGAGGTCGTAAGGGTTTTTTGGGTCGAGAGTAGGGAAATTTGTATCCTCAAGCTTATAAACAACTCCTTCTATATTAACACTTTTATCTTGGATATTTATTTTGTCGAGAAGTAAACGTTTTTGCATCTCAAACTCGGGTCTTCTTTTTATAAGTTGCCCCTCAAGCTTAAACTGTATAATAGTAATAGCTTTATGCATTTTAGATATTAGATTAAGCTCTTTTTGAGAATATTTTTTATCAGGTGCTTTTTTAGGCATAAAATTTAAGCAAGGGTCATCGCCATAAAACTCCATAGCGAATGTAGCTAGCGGAAGCATATTAATGCCATAGTCTTCCTCAAGTGTATCTAAATTACAATAACGTGCTTGTATTCTAACGACGTTACAAATAAGAGATTGACAACCAGCAGAAGCGCCCATAAAAGATATATCGTGGTTACCCCATTGTATATCTAGGTTATGATAACCCATTAAGCAGTCCATTATTTTGGAAGCGTTAGAGCCTCTATCATATATATCTCCTATAATATGTAGTTTATAAATAGCTAGTCGCTGGATTAAACAAGATATAGCGATTATAAAGCGGTCGGCTTGATTTAGCCTAATAATAGTGTCTATCATCTCGCTGTAATAGTTTTCTTTATTTTTAGAAGTTACGTCTTCATGCAGTAGCTCTTGAATAATATAAGCAAATTCCTCAGGCAATGCCCTACTTATTTTAGCACGTGTATACTTAGAAGAAACAACTTTGCATATCAAAATTAAGCGGTATAAGTGTATCTTATACCAGTCTGCCATATCGTCCTCTGTTTTTGATATGTTTTTAATTTTTTGTTCAGGGTAGTATATTAAAGTAGCAAGAGTCTTTTTTTCAGACTCTCTAAGCGTATTACCAAATATGTCATTGATATGCTTTTTTATAACGCCAGACGCATTCCTTAAAACGTGGCTGAAAGACTCGTATTCGCCATGAATATCAGAAACAAAATGCTCAGTGCCTTTAGGAAGGTTTAGGATAGCCTGTAGGTTAATAATCTCTGAGCTAACGCTATTAATACTCGGGTATTGATTAGATAATAGGGTTAAGTATTTAAGCTCAGAGTCGTTAAACTCCAAAGTGTTACTAAAATCACCAAATTCATTATTTTTTATATCCAAAAAAAAATCACGCTCCTTAAATTT
>JAWXUY010000187.1:0-3929 GCA_044425885.1 bacterium
CATAGAATTATGCTCATAATGGTAATACTAGGTTTATTATCATGGCCAGGTCTTGCAAGACTTACAAGAGCACAAATCTTATCAGAACGTGAAAAAGAGTTTGTTATAGCAGCAAAAGCAGTAGGTGTAAAAGAAGCGAATATTATATTTAAACACATAATGCCAAATGTTATAACTGTTCTAATAGTAAATGTTACTTTATCTTTTGCATCTAGTATGCTTACAGAATCATCTTTATCATTCATAGGGTTTGGGGTAGTAGAACCTAATCCAACATGGGGTAATATGCTTAATAAAGCACAGGATTCACAAGTAATAAGAACATTTTGGTGGCAATGGGTGTTCCCAGCACTAGCATTAAGTTTTTCTACTATTAGTATAAATAGTATCGGTGACGGTTTAAGAGATGCAATAGACCCTCATTCAAACGATAGATAATAATATATTAAATATAATATATTAAAATTAAGTTAAAATTAAATAATATATTAATTAAAAAAATTAGATAGGGGGCTTATTATGGCATTATTAGAACTTCGTAATTTAAAAACTTTTTTTGATACAAAAAGAGGTACTGTTCGCTCTGTAAATGGAGTTTCTTATAAAGTTGAAGCTGGAAAAACATTAGGAGTAGTTGGAGAATCTGGGTCTGGAAAATCTGTTTCAGCGATGAGTATATTAAAGCTTTTAGATAGCAATGGATATGTTGAATCGGGACAAATATTATTTGACGGTAAAGATTTAAAAGACTATACGATAGAAGATATGTATAAAATAAGAGGAAATGATATTTCGGTTATATTCCAAGAGCCGATGACAAGCTTAAATCCTATATTTACGATAGAGAAACAAATAGCAGAGCCTTTAATAATACATCAGAATTTATCAAAAAAAGAAGCACTTGCAAAGAGTGTAGAGATGCTTGCAGCGGTAAAAATACCAAATCCACAAAATGTGGCAAAGCAATATCCTCACCAATTATCAGGGGGAATGCGCCAAAGGGTTATGATAGCAATGGCTTTAGCTTGTAGACCAAGATTACTTATAGCAGATGAGCCTACGACAGCCTTAGATGTTACTATACAAGCACAAGTTTTAGTTCTCATGAATGAATTAAAAAAAGAAAATGGAACATCTATTTTATTTATAACTCATGATTTAGGGGTTATAAATCAGATGGCAGATGACGTAGCTGTTATGTACTGCGGGCAAGTAGTTGAAATAGCAAGTGTAGATGGTATTTTTGGAGATGTAAAGTTTAGACATCCTTATACAGAAGGACTTTTAACTTCTATCCCAAGACTAGATACTCCAATTGGAGTAAGATTAGAACCGATTGAAGGGTCTGTTCCTCATCCATTAGATCTACCTGTAGGCTGTAAATTTGAGCCAAGATGTAAGTATTCAACTGATAAATGTAGAAAAGAACAACCAGAGCTTACATCAGTAGGTGATAATCATAATATACGTTGTTTTTACCCTAGTATAGGCGAAAGACAAGCAAATAAAAAAAATAAGAAAAAATAAATTAGAATAATTTAATTAGAAAGGAGTAAATTTTATGTCAACTCAACCACTCTTAAAAATTAATAATTTAAAACAATATTTCCCTTTGAAAAAACAAATGGGGCAAGAGCAATTATACGTGCGAGCAAATGATGATATTTGCTTAAGTATAAATCGTGGTGAAACAATTGGACTTGTTGGTGAGTCTGGTTGTGGTAAATCTACTCTAGGGCGTACACTACTCCAGTTAAATAAGCAAACAGAGGGTGAGACTTTATACTATGGAAAAGATTTATTTGATGTAGTTCCTGAATATTTTGAAAAAGCTGTTAATAATATGGAAACTATGAAAAAAACAGCTCAAGATTCTCAACAAAAATATGAAGACTATATTAAAAAGCCTTTAGACCAACATGAAACAAATGTTGTAAATCAACTAAAACATAATTATATAAGTAACTATGGTCTAATGACTAAAGTATTAGGTGGATATTATGTTGTAAATGATATGTCAAGTTATAAACAAATTTTGCTTGAAAAAATAAATATAGCTAAAAAACGACGTGAAGTACTAGAAAAATTAGAAGAAGTTCAGCTTAGAGATAACGCATCTGAAATAAATAGTCTTAAAACGGAGATTGCATCTTTTGATAAATCTATGTCAGATTGTGATAAGAGATTTCAAGATTTAAAAATTGGTTTATCTAAGCCAGCTGATTTTGATAAATATGAACAAATGCTAGATGTTGGAGTAGATTTAACACGTCTAAAATATTCAGAAATGAGAAAACTGCGTGTAGACTTACAGCTTATATTCCAAGACCCTTATTCTTCTCTTAATCCGAGAATGACAGTAGGTCAAATAATTGGTGAGGGCTTAATTACTCATAATATGTTTAAAAGCGGTGACCCAGCACTTCAAGATTATATAATAGAAATAATGGAGCAATGCGGTCTAGCAGGATATATGTTCCATAGATATCCACATCAATTTTCGGGTGGACAGCGTCAACGTATAGGTATAGCCCGCTCAGTGGCATTAAAGCCTAAATTCATGGTTTGTGACGAAGCAGTTTCAGCCTTAGACGTTTCTATTCAGTCGCAGGTTATAAATTTATTACAAGATTTAAAAGAAACAGAGCATTTAACATATTTATTTATATCACATGATTTAAGTGTTGTAAAATATTTATCAGACCGTATAGGGGTTATGTACTTAGGTAATATGGTTGAGCTTTGTTCAGCCAAACGTATATTTGAAAACCCGCTACACCCTTACACAGAGGCTTTATTAAAAGCAATACCAACTACAGATGTAGATGCCAGAGGGGCTATACAGCCACTAGAAGGGGATATACCAAGTCCGATAAGACCCCCTTCAGGTTGTAAATTCCATACTAGATGTGCTTACACTACTGATATATGCAAGACACAAGTTCCAGAATGGAGAGAAGTAGAGGAAGAACATTTTGTAGCTTGTCATCATTTAGTAGATAACTCTAGTAAATAATTTTTAGTAAATCAAATAAACAGGGAGAATTTATATATATATGTCATTAAAGAATAAGTTAAATAATTGCATTGACATTGAAAAAATAGAAAGAGAGTCTGAACAAAATACAGATAAGATAGAGCTGGAAAAAAATGATGGACCAGCAATAATTATAGCGGGATTTTTGGTATTTACACCTGTTATTATATTAGTTTCAACTTTTTTCTATGCTCTAGTATGGTTTATATATTTAAGATAAATAAAAATAAAAAAATAGCTAATGTTTTATTAGCTATTTTTTTGTTTTAAATTAATTGTATTATATTACTTCTATTATATAATCTTCAGGTAGTAACCTACTTAAAAAGTTTTGTATAAAGTATATGCTTTTTATTTTTGCTTCTTCAAGTAGACCATTCTCTATTATTTCTGCTTCCAGCACTTCTTTTTCTTCTTTTATGAAGTCAGTAAAATCTTCTATTTTTATAGGATTAAATATGGCATTGCTTTCGTCAAAGATTTCTAACTTGTCATCGAAAACATCATGAGATATTACTTTTGAGTCGCCAAGTGTTATATTGATATTTTTTTCTAGTATCTCAACTTCTATTTCATTCAAATCAACACCAGCTTTAATTTTCCCATTATAAGCTACTATAAAATACTTTTGAGAAAAAGGGACAGTGAGACCGAGTATCTTGTTAGCATCTTCAAATTTACCGACATTAGTGTAGTTGTACTCGAGAACAGAAAGCTCGTTTATATCTAATAAAGACTGTTTAAGCCATTCCGAAGTTATAATAGGTTCGTCCACTTTGTTGCTAGAAGTAATTCCAGTAACAATAAAAATTAGTATAATACTAGTTAGTATAATAGAAAGTATCATTTTGTAACTCTTTAAAACGTTTAGCATATTAAAAAAATCTCCTTT
>JAWXUY010000188.1:0-3926 GCA_044425885.1 bacterium
CACAAACTATAATACTAGGATTAAGTATTAATGCCCTTGAAATCCCTATACGTTGACGTTGTCCACCTGAAAACTCATGTGCATAACGATTAGCATGTTCTTTTGTTAAGCCTACTTTATTAATCATATGATATATAGCATCATCACGCTCTGCTTTAGACTTATACATATTATGAGCTATTAGAGGCTCTGCTATTATATCATATACTGTCATACGTGCATTAAGAGAGGCATAAGGGTCTTGAAAAATCATCTGCATATCTTTTCTAAAAGGCTTTAGTTGCTTATTAGATAGGCTCTCTATATTATTGCCATCTACTATAATCTCTCCAGAAGTTGGCTCGTATATACGCATTATAGTTCTTGCACAAGTAGATTTACCACAACCAGATTCTCCAACTATCCCTAGTGTTCTACCTTTTCCTACTGAAAACGAAACGCCATCTAAAGCGTAAACAGTTTGGGATTTATTAATCGGAAAATGTTTAGTAAGATTTTTAATTTCTAGCATACTGTAGCACCACCTTTTGAGTTATTTTTAAACGGATTATTATCTACAGGAGCTTCTTGGTCATGTAACCAGCAAAAAGATTTATGCTCACTACCTTTATTATTAACGTTTATATCAACATAATTAGGTGGCTTTATATCACAAATATTTCTAGCATATGTACATCTCATAGCAAATGGGCAACCTACGGGCGGTTTTAACATATTTGGTGGTATACCCTTTATAGGAATAAGCCTTGTATTTTTATCTTGATGTATGTTAGGCATAGAGCCTAATAGCCCAAGAGTATAAGGGTGCGACGGCTTCTCAAATAATTCATCTATTAGTGCCGACTCCATCACAAGTCCGCCGTACATTACTATAACTTTATTACATATTTCCGCCACAACTCCCAAGTCATGTGTTATAAAAATAATAGACATACCTAATTCTGCTTGCAATGATTTAAGAAGTTTTAATATTTGGTCTTGAATAGTAACATCTAAGGCTGTAGTAGGCTCATCTGCTATTAAAACGTCTGGCTTACAAGCTAGAGCCATTGCAATCATAACACGTTGGCGCATTCCTCCCGAAAACTGATGTGGGTAAGATTTAACTCGTTTTTCTGGCTCTGGTATACGCACCAAGTTCATAAGTCTTATAACTTCCTCATGAATTTCTTGTTTTTTCATATCTCTATTATGCACGTATATCATCTCGCCTATTTGCTCGCCTACTTTCATTAGTGGATTAAGTGATGACATCGGGTCTTGAAACACCATCGCTATTTTATTTCCCCTAATATCTCTTATCTGTTTTTTATTAAACGCTACTATATTATCGCCTTTGAAAATTATCTCGCCCTCTTTTATTTTGGCAGTATCCGATAGTAGTTGTAAAATAGACATCGAAGTTACGCTTTTACCAGAGCCCGACTCGCCCACTATCCCCAAAATATCTCCTTTACACAATTCAAAGTTTATACCTCTTATAGCTTGTACTTCTCCATTTTGCGTCATAAAAGAAGTCTTTAAATTCTTAACCATTAAAATTTTTTCTTGATTATTATTACCATTATTACTACTCTCCATAAAAAAAATCACCTACTTATATTTTTTATTTTATTAATTTAGGGTCTAATGCATCTCTTAGTCCATCTCCTATAAAGTTAAATGCAAACATTGTTATACATATCGCAAAAGCTGGCATTATCATTTGATAAGGTGCTACTCTTAGTGACTCTATAGCGTCATTACACATTGTCCCTAAACTCGCCATCGGGGCTGCTATCCCTATCCCTATAAATGACATAAAAGCTTCCATGAATATTGCCGAAGGTATCAGCATTGTAACTGTTACTAAAATAGGTCCCATAGAATTTGGTATTAAATGCTTTGTTAATATAAACCATGTCGAAGACCCCATTGTTTTAGCAGCATAAATAAAATCTTGTTCTTTTAGTGTAAGGCTTTGTGCTCTTACTACCCTTGCCATATCAACCCAGTAAACAGTCCCAAGTGCTATTATTATACTTACTAACCCATTTTGAAAAAACATCATAATAAGAATTACATAAAGCATAAGTGGTATAGTGCTTATAATCTCTACTATACGCATCATTATATTATCAACTACTCCCCCAAAATAAGCTGAAAGTCCGCCATATATAATACCTATTATTATATTAACTGTCGCTGCCACAAATGCCACTAAAAAAGATATTCTAGCACCATACATTAATCTAGTTAATATATCTCTCCCTAAAGCGTCACTACCAAGCAAATAAGTCTTATTCCACATAAATTTTGTTTTTATATTCGCATTACCATTTTCATCCATAGGAGTTATATCATTATCAGCATAGCTTACATAAATAGTCTCGCCATAATTATCAAAAGTAATCGTCCTCGTATTAAAGTCATCTTTTATTCGAGTAAGTGTTCCTACAAGTTCACCTTTAGGCGTTACTTCTATTGCTTTAAGATTAGGCGTGATATAAACTAAATTTTCTGTTGTATCAGACACTATTGCATTAAAATACGGTGGTATATTAACAAAATCTAGCTGTTGCATACGATAGTCATAAGGCGTAAATGCTGGTCCTATTACAGCAAATGAAACCATAAATAATATAATCAATAGCCCAATAAGAGCAGATTTTTTCCTCTTAAATCTATTCCAAACATCTCCAGCAAAAGTCCTATTTTTACCATGTGATTTATTACTAGTATCTTCTTGTATTTCTAGCATATCCCACAAATTGTTATTAGTATCACTCATAAAAAATCAACTCCTCTCTTAATCTTAAATTTCTTACTAATTTTTACTATTTTTTTTTACTAATTTCTAATTATTTTTTAAATTTTAATCGTATTTTATTCTAGGGTCTATTAAACAATAAAATATATCTACGATAAATACCATCGCTATTAAAAAAGTAGCGTAAAAAATAGTAATACCCATTATAGTTGTATAGTCTCGGTCTACTATACTTGATATAAAGTATACGCCCATTCCAGGTATTGCAAATATCTTTTCTATTACAAATGAACCTGTTAATAATCCAGCTACTGTAGGACCAAGTATTGTTATAAGTGGGATTAATGCATTTCTAAGAACGTGTTTTGTAATTACTCTTGTCTCACTCATTCCTTTTGCGTGGGCTGTTCTTACGTAGTCTTGGTTTAAAACCTCTAGTATACTACTTCTTGTAAGTCTTGTCATAAATGAAAGTGAGTATCCACTAAGTGCCACTACTGGCAAAATGAATCCTGTCCATTTATCTATACCAAAAGTAGGTAACCATCCTAATCTATAAGAAAATACGTACATAAGTAGAGTTGCTGTAACAAAAGATGGTATTGTTACCCCTATAGTAGCAATTGTCATAGTTAAAACATCTTGCCATTTACCATTTTTAAGTGCCGCTATAATCCCTAGTGGAATAGATATTATTAATATCACTATAACGCTAATAAATCCAAGTTTAGCCGAATTAGGAAACCCGTCCGCTATAAAGTCATTTACTGACTTACCTTGATACTTAAATGATGGTCCAAAGTCTCCTCTTATTATCAAGTCTGACATATAGTCTATATACTGAATATGTAAAGGTGCGTCTAAGTTATACTTTTCATTTAATTGTTTCTCTACCTCTGGTGATAACTCACGCTCTCCTGTAAAAGGTCCACCTGGAATAGAGTGCATTAAAATAAATGTAAGTATACTAACAGCAAATAATGTCAGTATAGATGAAATAAGTCTTTTAAATATGTATTTTGGCATATCGTTATCCTCTCCTCTCTTACTCGTTTATCAAAAAAATATATATATTATCAAAAATTTAAAATTAAAAAAATTTAATACTTAAATATATATTCTAGATAAATCAATAATAAAATATTTATTTATTATACTTATTTTAGTAATAAAGTAC
>JAWXUY010000189.1:0-3920 GCA_044425885.1 bacterium
TATTATTAACTTATTAACACCATAATCATATTTACTTTACATAAATTATAAAGATAATTAGAACTATTAAAAAGGAGTGGATAAAATGAAATTATTTAAAAAAATTATTCATATATCTATGGCGATAACCTTAAGTTTAACAAGTTTATCTGGTTGTAATAATTCAGAATCTACTAGTAATCTTCAAGAAACTATTAAAATAACTTATTGGGATGCATTTTGTGAAAATATGATTCCTGATAGTTATTGTGAAACATTAATTGAAAGTAAATTTCCGATTGATATAATTGTAGATCGTGCTAGTAATACAAATGTTAACCAAGTAATTCAATTATTAACTAGAGAAAATGTTCCTGATATATTTTGGACTAGTGAGCCATCGAGTCTTATAGAAAGTTTTGGTATAACAAGAGAAATACCACGTGAGATGGTAGAAGAATATGCACCATCTTTTATAAAATTATTTGACGCATCTCCAGCAATTTATACTACTATAATGAAGCCTGATAGTCCTGATGAATTTTTTGCACTAAATGGAACTGCCGAACAAACATCAGCTGTTGCTGGTTCTCTTTATGCAGATTTTTTTCGTTACGATTGGATTGAAGAATTGGGTATTGATTTAGGCGTAAATGTAACGCAAATTTCAGATAATTTTTACGTAGCTGATAATGGCTTAACATTAGATAAATTTGAGGAGGTTATGGAGGCTTTTACATATGGTGACCCTGATGGCAATGGAATTGATGACACTTATGGGGCATCTTTTGAAAATATGACTCGTTTTGATTTATTATATTCTGGTTTTGATATGATATCTGGGGTAAATGAGTCAAATGGAAGGGCTGAATATTTCTATGCCACTGATAATTTTAAAAATTTTTCTATTTGGTTTGCTGATTTATTTTCAAAAGGATACTTTGATGAGGAATTTTTCTATCAAGACCGTGCAAGTAGATGGGAAAAAGTTAATAATGAAGAAGTTGGATATTTTTTAGAGTCATCGATTGCTATAAATTCTTGGGCTTCTGACCGTCCACCTCTTACTCTTATTGAAAAAAATCCAGATGCTACTTTCTTAATTACTCCTGGTCTTAGTAACAATGATGGGCAAGGAACTATGATTAAAAATGCCATACCTACTTATGGTAGATTGTGTTATATAGGTAAAGATGTTGATGACGAGACATTAATTCTTATTTTACAAATGTTAGAATATATTAATTTTGGAGAAGATAATATTTCATTATGGTTTGGAGAACAAGGTATAGATTGGGACTACGATGAAAATGGAAGTGTTAATAATATTAATAATTTAGCAATTGCGGAAAAAGGTAGCCGTGTATTCACACAAAATGTTATGGTAGGAGATTTATTCCAAGCTATTTCTATTGAGCCTATTTTTGCAAAAGGCAGTGATTTTTGGCTGTATGATTGTATTTGGAGAGAAAATGACAGAGAAAAATATGAATATAAAATAGACTTGCTTAAAGAAACTAATTTCGACACTACATCATTAATTTACAATGATACTTGTTCTCTTATTTATAAAAAATATTTTGAAGATTGGGTATATAATAATTTAGATGTCGAAGAAAGCTGGGAACGCTATATGGGAGATTTAGACAATGCTGGTTATAATATAATAATGGATGAACTAAATAAGGTCGAACCTCTCGAAAAAATGATTTTAAATTTTATTTCAAACTAGCTAATTAGCTAATATTAGTTTAAGAAAAGGAGATTTTTTATGAAATTTATGATAAAGAAAAATTTATCCAAATTTTTAGTTGGTGCAATTTTGCTGAGTAGTGTTGTTACTGGATGCGCTACTAGTGATAATAGCTCGAATTCTAATAATATTAGTAATTCAAGTTCTTCAACTGGTAAGCCTGATCCCAATATGCAACTAAAAATAGCCACAACTGAAAGCGTTATTAATGATGGTTTAATGGAAAAACCATGGCTTCAATCTACTTTTGTATCTAGTAGATTATTTAGAGGTTTATTTTTAGCAACTGCTGGCACTACAGATGTCCAACCTGATTTAGTTAATTCTTATAGTATTAGCACTGATGGGCTTAAATATGAGTTTACTTTAAAAGATGATATTTATTGGTCCGATGGTGAACCTATTACTTTAGATGATATTGTCTTTAGTATTGAAGCTCTACTTGAATTATCTACAGAACAAATTATAAGCACATTATTTATCACTGGTTTTTCTGATATAGAAGGTGCTACTGAATTTTGTGCAAACCCAAGTGTAGGTTTATCTGGACTATCTATAGATGGTGATACACTTACTATTACTCTTAGTAATCCTAACAACTTATTTCTTCAAATGCTTTCTCAATTTGTTATATTTCCAAAACATGGTTTTGAAGGAGTATCCCCTACTTCATTTCATGATACAGGTTTAGAATATTGGAAAGACCCTATATGCTCTGGTTTATATAAATTAGGTGAGCATGTTCAAGGTGAATATTTAACTCTTATATATAATGAGTACTATACAGAGCAAGTGCCTTATATAAGTTCTTTGCTCCTTCGTAATGATTTTGAATACGAAGAATTAGATTATTCTGAAACAAATGATATATCAGTAATACTTGATTATAGAGCTATTTCTAATCAAGTAGAATATGATGCAGACAGTATTTTTTACCGTTATTTTGTTTTTAATATAAATAAAGGTGGAGAATTAGACCCAGTTTTAAGTGATATACGTGTTCGTCAGGCTATTACTTATGCTATTGATAGACAAGAGCTCATAAGTAAAGTTTACTATGGTATAGGAAGCGTAAATAATACAGGAGCTGTTCAAGTATATGATAGCCCTATAGATATTGATTATCCTTACGATCCTGAATTGGCACTCGAATTATTAATAGAAGCTGAGTATGATTTTGATAGACCTATAACGCTTTTATATTATTATAATAATGATCCTATCTCTGATAAATTTATGGAAGAAACTGCTAATTATCTAAGAGCTATTGGTCTTACTGTAGATGTAGTAAAAGGTAACCTTTATAATGATGATTCTGACTATTATGATATGGGGCTTAAAGGTCTTGCTGTATATTCTATATCTGATTGGTACAATGAATACCTTTCTACTTCTCAAGTTTATTCAAGTATATATGGTTATGATGAATCTCAATTTGATGATTTAATTATTGATTTTAATCAAGCTACTAGTATAGCGCAAAGAAATGATGCACTAATTAAATTACAAGAGCTTGAATATGAAGCATTATACAAATATCCTGTTTTCATTATGGGGCATAGAGTATATTTAAAAAATTCTGTTAGTATACCTAATGATGTTGTATTTGGTGATTCTAAATATAGATACTTCTTAAATGTCGCTGAGTGGAAAATCTCATAGGGTAGGTAAGTTAAACATGATGAACAAAAAATTAAATAAAATTTATATAGGCTTAACAACGGTTTAATTACATAAAATAATAAGTATCAAAAATAAAAAATAAAAGCTACTCCATTTTTATTTAGTGAGTAGCTTTTATTTTTATGTAAATTCTTATTGTATCTGCTTGATTAATTCTTCAGCCGAAATATCAAATAATTTCGCTATCGCTAATAAATTAGATGTGCTCGGGTCTGAGGTCCCATTTTCCCATTTTGATACCGCCTGTCTACTAACCCCTAGCGCTTCCGCTACAAATTCTTGTGTCATATGATGGTCTAAACGATTTTGTCTTATTAACTCTCCCAAACATTTTTTTGTCTCCAATTTCTCTTTACGTACTTCACCTGTCCTAATATATTTTAGCAATGCTCTAGCCACAAGCACTAGTAAGTAAATAATCCCTCCATAAAAACCTAATCCAATCGCATATACCCACATAATATTTGACATACAAACCATTCCTTTCTTATTACTAAAATTTTTT